>NZ_FAOZ01000014.1 GCF_001536285.1 Parafrankia irregularis
ATCGGCTGGATCCCGTTCTACCTCGACCGCTGCGACCGGCACTACACCAACCAGAAGTGGCTACGCCGCGACTTCGGTGGCCGGCTGCCCAGCGAGGTGTTCCGCGAGCACTCCCTGGCCTGCTACGTCACCGACCCGACCTCGCTGAAGCTGCGCCGCGAGATCGGCATCGACAACATCGCCTGGGAATGCGACTACCCCCACGCCGACTCGATCTGGCCGGACGCGCCCGAGTTCGTCCTCAACGAGCTGAACGGCGCCGGAGCGACCGACGAGGAGATCAACAAGATCACCTGGGAGAACGCCTGCCGGTTCTTCAACTGGGACCCGTTCGCCGAGATCCCCCGCGAGCGGGCCACCGTCGGCGCCCGGCGCGCCATCGCGACGGATGTCGACACCGCCATCCGCTCCCGCAAGGAATGGGCACGCCTCTTCGCGGAGAAGCAGGGCCAGAGCGCCTGAGTCAGGGCCGGAGTGCCTGGGCGAGGTAAGCGCCCAGCGCCCTGGCGAGGCAGCGAGTGCAGGGGGCCGCCGGTTGACCGGCGGCCCCCTTTTGCATGCCCGGCCACCCGCATGCCCGATCGCCGGCGTGCAGGCGGTGCCGGCGTGCCGGCGAGCCGGCTGGCGGGACGTCGGCGAGGATCGAAGTTCCAGAACCTCGGAAGTTGTGTTCTGTACTGCGAGAACGCTATTCTGAGCGGGCCGAGAGGAGTGCCGACGATGGCGTGGGATTTCGAGACGGAGCCCGAGTACCAGGCCCAGCTCGACTGGGCGGACGAGTTCGTCCGCGAGGAGGTCGAGCCCCTGGATCTTGCCTGGCCGAACCTGCAGTTCGTCCCGCCGGACGAGAACCTGCGGCGGGTCATCGATCCACTGCGGGCGCAGGTCAGGGAGCGTGGGCTGTGGGCCACGCATCTCGGCCCCGCGCTGGGCGGTCAGGGGCATGGGCAGCTGAAGCTGTCGCTGCTCAACGAGATCCTGGGCCGCTCGAGCTGGGCGCCGCTGATCTTCGGCTGCCAGGCGCCGGACACCGGCAACGCCGAGATCATCGCGCACTACGGCACGGAGGCGCAGAAGAAGCAGTACCTGCAGCCCCTGCTGGACGGCGAGTGCTTCTCGTCCTACTCGATGACCGAGCCGCAGGCCGGTTCGGACCCGACCCAGTTCACCTGCCGGGCGGAGAAGGACGGCGACGGCTGGGTCATCAACGGCTGGAAGTTCTTCTCCTCGAACGCCAGCACGGCGCGGTTCGTCATCGTCATGGTGGTCACCAACCCCGACGCAGGCGCGTACCGGGGCATGTCGATGTTCCTGATCCCGACGGACACGCCGGGCATCAACATCGTCCGCAACGTCGGGCTGCCGGGCGAGCCGCTGGGCGAGGGGCATCACGCCCTCATCCACTACGAGAACGTGCGGGTTCCCGACGACGCGCTGCTCGGTGGCGAGGGCCAGGCGTTCGCGATCGCCCAGACCCGCCTCGGTGGCGGGCGGATCCATCACGCCATGCGCACGATCGGCCTGGCGCAGAAGGCGCTGGACATGATGTGCGAGCGGGCGCTGAGCCGGCGTACCCAGGGCAGCCTGCTGGCCGACAAGCAGTTCGTCCAGGGCTTCATCGCCGACTCGTACGCGCAGCTCAAGCAGTTCCGGCTGCTCGTGATCCACACCGCGTGGGCGATCGACAAGCACAACGACTACCGCAAGGTCCGCAAGGACATCGCCGCCGTGAAGGTCGTGATGCCCGCGGTCCTGCACGACATCGCGTCGCGTTCGCTGCAGGTCCACGGCGCGCTGGGTGCCAGCAACGAGATGCCGTTCCACCAGATGGTGATGGGCTCGTACGTCATGGGCCTCGCCGACGGGCCCACCGAGGTGCACAAGGTCACTGTCGCCAAGCAGGTCCTGCGGGACTACAAGCCCAGCGACGACATCTGGCCCACGCAGCACCTGCCGAAGCGCCTCGCCGCGGCCAAGGAGAAGTACGCCGAGTTCCTGGACCACGAAGTGGGGAACCTGTGATCGACATCGATCGCCTTGCGACCTGGCTCGACGAGACCGGCCTGCCCGGCAAGGGCGAGCCGATCGAGGCCCGGTACGTCTCCGGCGGCACCCAGAACGAGATCTACGAGATCCGGCGCGGTGAGCTGCACGGCGCGCTGCGGATCCCGCCGGCGACGGCGCCCGCCAGCCGCGACGCCGGCATCCTGCGGGAGTGGCGCATCATCGAGGCCCTCGACGGGACGGACGTCCCGCACACCGAAGCCCTCGGCATGTGCGACGATCCCGCGGTTCTCGGCCGCACCTTCTACCTGATGGGCTTCGTCGACGGCTGGTCGCCGATGGACACCCGCGGCGCCTGGCCGGAGCCGTTCGCGTCCGACCTGGAGGCCCGCAAGGGGCTGTCCTACCAGCTCGCCGAGGGCATCGCGCTGCTGTCGAAGGTGGACTGGCAGGCCAAGGGCCTGCACGACCTCGGCCGGCCCGACGGATTCCACGAGCGGCAGGTCGACCGCTGGACGGCCTTCCTCGATCGGATCAAGAAGCGGGAGCTGCCCGGCTTCGACGTCGCCGCGAACTGGCTGCGCACCCACCGGCCGATCGACTTCGTCCCCGGGCTCATGCACGGCGACTACCAGTTCGCGAACGTCATGTTCCGGCACGGCGCGCCGGCGAAGCTGGCCGCGATCGTCGACTGGGAGATGGGGACCGTCGGCGACCCCAAGCTCGACCTGGCCTGGATGCTGCAGAGCTGGCCGGAGGACACCAGCTCACGCGAGCTGACCGGCAAGGGCTACGCGGATCTCTACGCCATGCCGACGAGGTCCCAGCTTCTCGCGCACTACGCGGAGGTTTCCGGCCGGCAGGTCGACGACTTCGACTACTACCTGATCCTCGCCAAGTTCAAGATCGCCATCGTGCTGGAGCAGGGCTTCCAGCGGGCGGGTGACGACGTCAAGCTGCAGTCGTTCGGGCCTGTCGTGCTGGGCGCGATGAAAGAGGCGGCAGACCTGGCCGAGACGACAGACTACCGGTCATGAGCGATACATCCGAAATCCTGCTGGAGCGCGTCGGCGCCACCCTGGTCATCCGGCTGAACCGGCCGGAGGCGCGCAACGCGCTGACGCCCTCGCTCCTGAGCGCGATCGGCCTGGCGGTCATCGAGGCGGAGTCCGATCCCGAGATCCGGGCGGCGATCCTCACCGCCACCGGCGATCGGGCGTTCTGCGTGGGCATGGACCTCAAGGCCTTCACCAAGGGCGCCAGCTACGGCGGCGGCTCGGAGGAGGACAAGAAGGGCCTCGAGGCCTTCGGGCGGCTGACGAAGGGGGAGGTGACCGTCCCCCTCATCGGCGCGGCGAACGGAACCGCGGTCGGTGGCGGCTTCGAACTGCTGCTCTCCTGTGACCTGGTTGTGGCCTCATCCGCGGCGAAGTTCGGCCTGCCCGAGGTGAAGCGGGGGCTGCTGGCCGCCGGTGGCGGTGCCGTCGCGATCGGCAGCCGGCTGCCGTTGGCACTCGCGCTCGAGCTGACCCTCACCGGGGACCTGTTCGACGCGGCCCGCGCGCAGCAGCTCGGGCTCGTCAACACGGTGGTAGAGCCGGCGCAGGTGCTCGAGGCGGCGCTCGCGCTCGCGGGGCGCGTCGCCGCCAACGGTCCGCTGGCCGTCGCGGCGACGAAGGAGATCGTCCGGGCCGCCGCGGCCGATCCGGCCCGTGGCCAGGAGCGGATGGCGCAGCTCTCACCGGCCGTCTTCGCCAGCGAGGACGCCAAGGAGGGCGCGATGGCGTTCATCGAGAAGCGTGAGCCCCAGTGGAAGGGACGCTGACCTTGCCGGAGGCCTTCGCCCGCATCCCACGCATCGCAGCCGCCCCCGTCGTCGCCCCAGCCCCCGCCGCCAGCGGCCGGGGCCGGGGCTGGGGCCGGGGCCGCTGAGATGCGGGCCGCTGTCTGCCGTGAGTACGGCCCACCGGACGTCGTTCGGGTCGAGGAGTTCCCGACCCCGGTTCCCGAGGCGGGCCAGGTCGCCGTGCGGGTGCACGCGGCGGCCGTGAACTTCTCCGACGTGCTGCTGGTCGCCGGTGAATACCAGATCAAGGTGCCGCCGCCGTTCGTGCCGGGCAGTGAGTTCGCCGGAGTGGTCGAAACGGTCGGGGAGGGCGTCACCGGCCTGGCCGTCGGCGACCGCGTCTTCGGTTCCGGCATCGTCGGCGGGTTCGGCGAGGTGGCCATCGGCCGCGCCGAGGGTGTCACCCGCACCCCGGACGCGATCTCCGATGATGTCGCCGCCGCCTTCGGGGTCGCGCACCGCACCTCGTACCACATGCTCCGGTCGGCGGCCGCCCTGGCGCCGGGCGAGCACCTCGTCGTGCTCGGCGCCGGTGGTGGTGTGGGGCTGGCCGCGGTGCAGCTCGGCGTGGCGCTGGGAGCGACGGTGACGGCGGTGGCGTCCTCGGCGCGGAAGCTGGAGGTCGCCGCGGCCAACGGAGCCACCAACCTCATCGATCATCGTTCGACGGACCTGCGCGCGGCGCTGAAGAAGACGCTTCCCGACGGGGCCGACGTCGTGATCGACCCGGTCGGAGGCGACCTGGCCGAGCCGGCGCTGCGTTGCCTGCGGTGGCGCGGCCGGTTCGTCACGGTCGGCTTCGCGGCGGGCACGATTCCGCGGATTCCGCTCAATCTGGTGCTGCTCAAGGGCATCCAGGTCACCGGGATGCAGCTGCGTGACTTCGGAACCCACGCTCCGGAGGAGATGCGGCGCAACGAGCGGGAGCTCATCGAGCTCTTCGCCGCCGGCAAGGTCAGTCCGCACATCGGCGCGACCTTCGCCTTCGAGGAAAGCGCGGCCGCCCTGCGCTATGTGGCCGACGGCCACGCGATCGGAAAGACGGTTCTCCGCATCGCCGGCAACAACGGCTGGGGCTGATCAGGGCTGACCGGCTCCAACGGCGCTGGCCCCGGTAACGGCCGGGGTCAGCGCCAGCGGAACCGCCCTGGCGCGGACATCACTCGCCGCGGGCTGCCGGTGGGTGTTCGATGACCGCGACGCAGAAGTCGACGAGGTGGCGCTGCTCGTCCTCGTCGGGGATCGTGCCGGGCTCCACATGTCGCTGCATCGTGCCGAGCACCGCGTCCTGGATCACCCGGGCGTCGAGGTCCGGCCGTGGGCGGCCGGCCGCGGTCAGCGGAGCGATGAGCAGGTCGCCGAGCTGCCCGTCCAGGGTGGCGCGCCCCGGAGCGGACTCGCCGGCGCGGGCGAGCAGCCGGTTCACCGTGGTGCCCTGCTGGGCCACGGTCGGCCGGGTGATCTGCGCGATCATGCCTTCGACCCACGCGGTCAGCTGGTCGACCGGCTCGGAATGCTTCGCCATCTGGTGGCGCAGATAGGAGTTCACGAGCATGATCCCGCGCTCCAGCACGGCGTGCATCAGCTCGTTCTTGCCGGCGAAGTACCGGTAGAAGGTCTGGTTGGACGTGCCGGCCTCGGCGACGATGTCGGCGACTTTCGGCTCGGCGGGCGAAACACGTACCGCGACCCGCAGCGCGGCGTTGAGGATCTGTTCGACCTCGCTCAACGCATCCCGCTGGTGGCGGTTCAGTGCACGGTCGACCGCGGCACGCACCGACGTCGGCACATCGTGCCATTCCACTCCGGTAGTGTCGCTCACGTCGCCGTCCTTTGGATGCGGGATGGAACAGGCGCGGAATTTTCTTCTGTTCCGCGCAGAAGTATATTCTGCGCCGCGCCGGCGGAGGGCCTCCCGCGGGTGGGGAGCAGCAGGCGGGCGCAGGCCGCACGACAGGCCGCGGCGTTGCCGGCTGTGGTGGTCGCTGTCCGCGCTGATGTCGCTGCTCGCGGGCGTCTGCTGCTTGTCGTGGCTGGTCGTCGGCCTGGTCGTCGGCCTGGCCGTCCGCTGAGACCAGCCCGCGGAAGCGGCCCGTGGCGGACCCGGTGCGAATAGCTGATCTTTCCCGGCATACACTTCTGCCGTCCGCTGGCCGGAGGTGGGCACCGAGGAAGGACTTGGATGAATATCGTCGAAGCGGTTTTCTTCGGTGCGGTCGAAGGGCTGACCGAGTTTCTCCCGATCTCCAGCACCGGTCATCTGACGATCATGGAGAAGGCCCTCGGTTACGAGATCGACAGCCCGGACATCACCGCCTTCACAGCGATCATCCAGGTTGGTGCGGTCTTTGCCACGCTGCTGTATCTCCGGCACGATTTCCGGCGCATCATCGCGGCCCTGGGTCGCGGGGCGACGCGCCCGGCATACCGGGATCATCCGGACTTCCGGTTCGGTGTGGCCGTGATCGTCGGGTCAATCCCGATCGGGATCGTCGGGCTTCTGTTCAAGGACCAGATCGAGACGACCCTGCGGAGTCTGTGGTTCGTCAGCCTCGCGCTGGTCGGGTGGAGCGGGGTCATGGCCTATGCCGACCGCGTTGCCACCCAGAAGCGCCACGAGGATGACGTCACCTGGAAGGACACCCTGGTCATCGGGGTCGTCCAGTGCATGGCCCTGATTCCCGGGATCTCACGTTCCGGCTCGACGATGTCGGCCGGTCTGCTGCGCGGGATCGACCGCGTCACGGTGACCCGGCTGTCGTTCTTCCTCTCCATCCCCGCGCTTTTCGCCGCGGCGCTGCTCCAGGTCGTCACAGAGTCGGCCAACATCTCGAACGGTGTCGGCTGGACCATGACCATCACCGCGACGGCGGTGAGTTTCGTGACCGCCTATTTCGCCATCTCCTGGCTGCTCAAGTTCGTCGCGCGGCACAGCTACAGCGTCTTCATCATCTACCGGCTCGCCCTCGGCAGCGTGCTGCTCTTCCTGCTGGGAACCGGCCTCATTTCGGCCACCTGATCTCGGCCATCGGACCGTCTCGGTCACCGGGACGTCTCGGCGACCGGAGCGCGGCCAGCGGCCCGCCGGCCGCATACAGGCGCTCCGTCTTCGGTAACCCGCCGCACCTCCAGTGCCGGTTTACCGCCAGGATGTAGGGCCGCGCTGACGGCGCTGGCCGCGTGGGCAGCGCTGTGCGCCGATGAGGCCCGGTCGGCTCCTGGCGGGTGCGCAGGCTCCCCGCCGCCGCCGCGGCCGGCGTTGTCAACGGACAAGAGTGGAGGATTTTGGTCGTCAGGACGACCAAAATCCTCCACTCTTCGGGTCGGCGCGCCCCTGAATGAGACAGGATCCAGCCGGTGGATGCATGAATGAGCGAAAACGACCAGTTCTACGCTCTCCCGGTGGCCAGCTGCGTCCCGGTGCATGGCTGGTCGAGCGGCGATTCGACATCAAAGTGGCAGAACTTTCTGCCGTTACGATGTCATCGACCGCGCGTCGGGGGCGATCCGGAGGTGGCTGATGGCGAACAGGCGTCTGGAGATCGACGGCGTTCGCAAACGCTACGGCGAGGTGACCGCTCTCGACGGCATGACGTTTGACGTGCGCGCCGGGGAGCTTTTCGGTTTCGTCGGCAGTAACGGCGCTGGCAAGACGACGACGATGCGGATCGTGCTCGGGGTGCTCGCGGCCGACGCGGGTGAGGTCCGCTGGGCCGGTCGGCCGGTCGACCTCGCCGTCCGTCGCCGGATCGGCTACATGCCGGAAGAGCGGGGTCTTTACCCCAAGATGAAGGTCCGGGACCAGATCGTCTACCTGGCCCGGCTGCACGGGATGCCGTCCGGGGCCGCCCGACGCAGCGCCGAGGCGTGGCTGGAGCGGCTCGGTGTGGCGGCACGGCGCGACGACGAGGTCCAGAACCTCAGCCTCGGCAACCAGCAGCGCGTTCAGCTCGCCGCGGCGCTCGTCCACGACCCGGAGGTCCTCGTGCTCGACGAGCCGTTCTCCGGCCTGGACCCGGTCGCGGTCGACGTGATGAGCCAGGTGCTGCGCGAACGCAGCGCGGCCGGGGTCCCCGTGGTGTTCTCCAGCCACCAGCTGGAGCTCGTCGAGCGGCTCTGTGACCGGGTCGGCATCGTCGCCTCGGGCCGCATGGTCGCCTGCGGCACGGTGGATGAGCTGCGCAGGGCCGGGACCGAGCAGATCGTGGTGGAGGTGCCCGGCGCGCCCGCCGGGTGGGCGCTCGACCTGCCCGGAATCACCGTCCGCCACACCGAGGGGGACCGGACGACCGTCGATCTCGCCCCGGGAGCGGACGATCAGGATCTGTTGCGCCGGGCGCTGGCGGCCGGGCCGGTGCGCGAGTTCCGCCGCCGCAGGCCGACGCTGGCGGAGCTGTTCCGCTCGGTGACCACTGTCTCCGCCGTGGCCACCGTCCCCGCTGCGGCCGGTGGCTCCGCCGGCGGGCCGGGTGACGTCCCGAGCCCTGCTGGGCGGACGGGGCCAGCCGGGCTAGCTGGGCCTGCCGGGCTTACTGCGTCTGCCGGGCTGGGGAGCTCCGGCAATGACGACGTGCGGGCGGCAGATGAGGAGACGGCGGTATGAGCACCGGAGCCGACGGCGGGTCCGGCGGAGACAAGGGACAGCTCCCCAGCGTCCCGACGCAGGGTGGCACGCCGCCGGACGACCGTGGGGCGTGGGTGACCGGGCCGCCGGCCGCCTCGGCGTCCGGACGGGCGGCCGCCGGGACGCCCGAGCACGGCGGGTTCCCGCCCCTGGCCGCCTGGGTGGTGGTGCGCCTCGTCGCCGGGCGGGAGCTGGCCATCCGGCTGCGTTCGAAGGTCTTCGTGATCACGACGGCCGCGTTCCTGGTGCTGCTGGTCGGAGCTTCGGTGGTGATCAGCATGCTGGGTGGGCACGAGTCCGCGAAGTCGGTCGGTCTCCTCGCGGCGGAGTCCGTGCTCGCCGATCCGCTTGAGGCCGTCGCCGGTGGCCTGGGGGTTGACGTCGCGACCCGTGAGGTGCCCGACGAGGCCACCGGTCTGCGCGAGGTCTCCGACGGTGATCTCGATGTGCTGGTGACCGCCGCTCCGAGCGGTCTGCGGGTCGCGGTCAAGGAGGAGCTGGGCGAAGACCTGCGTGGGGTCCTCGCGGTGCTGGCCCGGCAACAGGTGCTCGACAACGAGATCAGCGTGCTCGGCGGGGATCCGGCCCGGGTCAACGAGACCGTCGCCGCCGCCGGCCTGGACGTCGCGGAGCTCGACCCCGTACCGGATGACCAGGACGAACGGCTCTTCCTGGGGCTGGCATCGGCCTTCCTGATCTACATGGGCCTGATGCTCTTCGGACCGGCGGTCTCGCAGGGCGTGGTCGAGGAGAAGTCGAGCCGGGTCGTGGAGCTGCTGTTGTCGACGGTCCGGCCGTGGACGCTCATGGCGGGCAAGGTCCTGGGCATCGGGCTGGTCGCGCTGATCCAGATGGTCGTGATCGCCGGCGGTGGGCTGGTCGCCGCGCTGACCACCGGCGCGCTCGAGCTGCCGTCCAGCGAGGCGACCGGCACCGTCGTCTGGTCCGTGGCCTGGTACGTGATCGGATTCTTCCTGTACGCGCTGCCGTTCGCGGCGGTCGGCGCGATGGTGTCCAGGCAGGAGGATCTCGGCGGGATCTCCAGCCCCATCGTGCTGGCGCTCATCGTCCCCTGGGTGGTCGGGGTCTCGATCGTGCCCGGTGATCCCGACAACGGCCTGGTCGAGATCCTCTCCCTGGTTCCGTTGTTCTCTCCGCTGCTCATGCCGATGCGTATCGCGCTCGGGGTGGCGCCGCTCTGGCAGCTCGTCCTGTC
This sequence comes from Parafrankia irregularis, assembly GCF_001536285.1. NCBI lineage: Bacteria > Bacillati > Actinomycetota > Actinomycetes > Frankiales > Frankiaceae > Parafrankia > Parafrankia irregularis. The sequence continues at coordinate 9,691 of NZ_FAOZ01000014.1, forward strand.
CGTGCTCCTGGCCCTGGCCCTGATCGGCCTGCTCATCCGGATCACCGGCCGGATCTACCACAACGCGGTCCTCCGAACCGGTGCCCGTGTCGCGTTCAAGGAGGCCGTGCGCCGGGCCTGAGCGGCCTGTGTCCCGGGGTCCGCCGTGTTCCCGGAGTCCGCCGTGTTCCCGGGGTTCCCCAGGCCGTTCGAAGAGGAGAGGATTCTCGTCTTCCCGCCGCCCGCGCTAAACCTGCCGGTTCATGCCGGTGAGCACATATCCGATCTTGCGCCAGGTGTTGGGGCCGCAGACGCCGTCGTCGGGAATGCGTCCGAACCATGGCGTGGCATAGCGCTGCACGGCCGCCACCCGCGTGGTCGTCAGCGGCCCGTACACCCCGTCGGGGACGAGCCGGTAAGGGTCGCCGGATGTCGCCTCGTGACCGAAGATGATGTTCAGTGCGTTCTGGAGGGTGACGACCTCGAGCCCGCGGGACTTCTCCCGCAGGGTTGGCATGCCCGCGTAGCGCTGGCGGGGGTCCGCCAGCGTGGCGGGGCCCAGCGCGGCCGCAAGGATGTCTCCTCTGCGGTTGGCCCGGATCTCCCCGGGGCAGGAATGCGCTCCCCACGCCGCGCCACCCATGCGGTGGGTGCCGAGCCCGTAGCCGTTCACCGAATCGGTGATCTCAGCCCGCCAGCCGAATTCGCGGATTCCCCACGCGAAGAACTCGCCGAGCCGGGTGATCTGGATCGGTGTGTAGTCCTCGGTGTCGTACCCCTCGCACTCGACACTGATCCAGAACGAGTTTCCCGCGGCCTGCGCCCAGGCTCGACGGTCGAACGGGACGTACTGCTCGAACTCGCCCGTCTTCGCCAGCCACAGATGTGCGCTCACCTCGCTGGCCGGGTTGTCGAACCATCCGAACAACGATCCGTTGCCGACCTGGACGTGCGGAATCAGACCGCGGGTCGGCTGCGTCGTAGTGCCCGAGGTGTTCCGGACCGGGCGGTAGGTCGCAGGTGGGTAGAGAGTGGTCGCCATTTTCCTCTTGTTCCACAGATGTCCGCCGGCACGCATGGCGCCTGCCCGGCCCGGCCTGGCCTGCCTCGCTGAGGGATTCCTACCGCTACGCTTCAGGCGCGCCGCATCTGGGTCATTCATGTCATGGGGTGGATGCCGCCGGTAAGTGAGCACCGACATCCCATTTCTGGCGGTGTATGAAGATTGTCATGGTTGTCACGCGGTTCCGCGGCGTGTGTCGGCGGCGGAGCCGCGTGACGGTGTGACGGGGCTGGTGTCGTCAAGACGACAGCGCGTGTGTTGCCCGGCAGCTGGGCGTCGACGTCCGTCCGACATGTTTGTCTGACTACCTGTGCAGGGGGAGGTGTTCACGGTGACAGTCATGCGATCAGTTCGGATCGGCAGGATGGGGCTCGCCGCTGTTCTGACCGTCGTGGGCGGGCTCGCGGTGGCCGGTCAGCCGGCCGCCCAGGCGGGTGGTACGCCGGCAGCCGAATGCCCCAGCGGGCGGGAGTACACGGTGAGCGCCCCGGGCGACGAGCCGGATGCCGGCACACCGGTGCAACTCGCCGCCGGGTACTACGCGCAGACAGCGTCCTTCTGGCCGCCGCGGTCCGCCATCCTGTGCGAGACGGGCTCGGGCCGAGCCCAGCCGAGCGCAGGGGTGGCCGCGTCCAACGACGTGGGCTGCGGCACTGGGGCCCGCGAACTGCTGGTACCCGACGAGATTCCGGCCGGCTTCGAGTCCGCGGAGGTGGCGCGCTCCGGGGCCTACCTGCCCGCGGGCTGGTACACGCTTGCCGCAGAGCTGGACGCGTCGGAGCTGGACGCGCAGGCCGCTGGCAGTGCCGGCACCGCGCGGTCGGCGCACGCACCGTCACATCCACACACGAAGATCACCTGGACGGCGGTGTGCTGGTACCGCACGGCCCCGCCCGCCGCTACGCCTGACCCCGCGAAGCCTGACGTGGTGAAGCCTGACGTGGTGAAGCCGGAGTCGGCGAAGCCTGACGCCGTGCAGCCTGACGTGGGGTGACGCGACGAGGGCCGCCCCCCGGGAACGGGGACGGCCCTCGTCGTCGAACCTGGAAGATCAGTAGCGGTAGTGGTCCGCCTTGTACGGGCCCTCCACCGGGACGCCGATGTAGTCCGCCTGCTGCTTTGTCAGCGTCGTGAGCTTGACGCCGAGTGCGTCCAGGTGCAACCGGGCGACCTTCTCGTCGAGGTGCTTGGGCAGGATGTAGACCCCGACCGGGTACTGGTCGGTCTTGGTGAACAGCTCGATCTGCGCGATCACCTGGTTGGTGAAGCTGTTCGACATCACGAAGCTCGGGTGGCCGGTGGCGCAGCCGAGGTTCATCAGCCGGCCCTCGGCCAGCACGATGATCGAGTGCCCGTCCGGGAACACCCACTCGTCGACCTGCGGCTTGATGTTGACCTTCTCGATGCCTTCGACCTTCGCCAGGCCGGCCATGTCGATCTCGTTGTCGAAGTGGCCGATGTTGGAGACGATCGCCTGGTGCTTCATCGCGGCCATGTGGCTGGCCATGATGATGTTGAAGTTTCCGGTGGTCGTCACGAAGATGTCGGCGATCGAGACGACGTCCTCGAGGGTGGCGACCTGGAAGCCGTCCATCGCGGCCTGCAGGGCGCAGATCGGGTCGATCTCGGTGACGATGACGCGGGCGCCCTGGCCGCGCAGCGCGTCCGCGCAGCCCTTGCCGACGTCGCCGTAGCCGGCGACGACCGCGACCTTGCCGCCGATGAGCACGTCGGTCGCCCGGTTCAGGCCGTCGATGACGGAGTGGCGGCAGCCGTACTTGTTGTCGAACTTCGACTTGGTGACCGAGTCGTTCACGTTGATCGCGGGGAAGGCCAGCGTGCCCGCCTTCGCCATCTCGTACAGCCGGTGGACGCCGGTCGTGGTCTCCTCGGTGACGCCCTTGATCGAGGCGGCGGCCGCGGTCCAGCGGCCCGGCTTCGCGGCGATCGTCTGGCGCAGCGTCTCAAGGATGATCGCGTACTCCTCGGAGTCCGCGGTGTCGGTCGCCGGCACGGCGCCCGCCAGCTCGAACTCGGCGCCCTTGTGGACGAGCAGGGTCGCGTCACCGCCGTCGTCGAGGATCATGTTCGGGGCGCCGCCGTCCGGCCAGGCCAGCGCCTGGTCGGTGCACCACCAGTACTCCTCGAGGGTCTCGCCCTTCCAGGCGAAGACGGGCACGCCCTGCGGGTCGTCCTTGGTGCCGTTCGGCCCGACGACGATCGCAGCGGCCGCGTGGTCCTGGGTGGAGAAGATGTTGCAGGAAACCCAGCGGACGTCGGCGCCAAGCGCGACCAGCGTCTCGATCAGCACGGCGGTCTGGATGGTCATGTGCAGGGAACCCATGATCCGGGCGCCCTTCAGGGGCTGGCTGGCGGCGTACTCCGCGCGGGTAGCCATCAGCCCGGGCATCTCGTGCTCGGCAAGCCGGATCTCCTTGCGGCCGAACTCGGCCAGCGCGAGATCCGCGACCTTGAAGTCGAAAGTCATGCCTTCTCCTCGTTGCGCTCGGATGGCTGCCGAGCCTCTGTGGCGGTGTCACGTTCCGCTGCCGGCCGGCTCTGTGACCGTCATTGGCAGACGGCGGTGTGAGCTTTGAGCGTGCCATAGGCGTGAGGAACCGCGAAGACCCGGCCCGGTCGCGTCACATCGGGCCGGGTCTTCACCGGATAGCGCGTTGTCCCGCGTCACGCGGAGCGAGCCACCGCACTGTTTCGAGCGCTCGAATGTCTCAGCTCTCGGCCGTGTCACCAGCCGTGGGCCTGGCTGTGTCACCAGCCGTGGGCTCGGCCGTGCCACCAGCACTGGCGTCGGCGCTGGGGCCGGCGCTGGGGCCGGCCACGTCGTCGGCCGGCGCGGCGGCCGACGGCACCACGGCCGACGGCACCACGGCCGACGGCACCACGGCCGACGGCACCACGGCCGACGGCACCACGGCCGACGGCACCACGGCCGCCGGTGCCGCGGAGGCGGGTGCCGCGGAGGCCGGTGCGGGGGCGTTCGGCACCGCGGAGGCCGGCACCGGCGCGGCGGGGCTGGTGCCCGCGGGCACCAGCTGCGGGCCGCGGTAGACCCAGCCGCGTTCGTCCGCCCACAGCAGCAGCGGCGGCAGCACGATCAGTGCCGAGAGCAGGGCCACCCCGACGTTGAGGGCCACCACGAGGCCGAAGTCGCGCAGCAGCGGCAGCGAGCTGAACGCCAGGACCACGATTCCGATCACGGCGGCGAGCGCCGAGACCATGAAGGCGACTCCGGTCCGGGCCGCCGCCTCCTCGGTGGCTGCCAGCGGGTCCCGTCCACGCTGTCGTTCTTCGACGTGCCGCATGACGATCAGCGTGGTGAACTCGGTGCAGAGCGCGATCACGAGTGGTCCGCCGACCGCGGTGAGCGGGCTGAGCTCGAAGCCCGCGAGACGGGAGATGATGGCCGTCAGACCCACCGCGATCAGCACGGGAACCACCGACACCACCGCGCGGACGATGTTCAGGTGGCGCAGCAGCAGGATGATGAAAACGCCGATCAACGCGAAGTAGGTCAGCTCGACGCGGTTCTTCTCGAAGTTCTCCAGCAGCCCGGTGCCGACGACGGCGAGACCCGATGGTGTCGCGCGGATTCCCTCCGGGGGAGTGACCGTGTCCCGGATGTCGTTCACGACGACGGCGCGTTCCTCCAGCGCTCCCGGCCCGGTGCGGAAGATCAGGTTGAGTGCCTTCCCGTCGATGTCGACGGTGCTCTTCCTGATCGGTTCCGGTGTGACGTCATACGCCAGCCGGATGTCTTTGCCGGTCGGCGCGAGCAGGGTGGTGTTCGGCACCTCCATGAGGAAGCTGACCGTGGTCACCAGGCTCGAAGCCGTCAGCAGCTCGTTGGGGTGCTCGTCGAGCTGCTGGTAGGCGAGGTCGTGGACGAACTTGACGGTCCTGTCGTCGAAGATGTCGTCCGACTGGATGAAGATGCCCAGCTCGCTGCTGGAACCGGTCTGCGCCTTGAGGTACTGGATGTCGTGCACGACCTGGGAGTTCTGGTTGACCCACTTCTCCGGGTCCGTCTGGACCTTGAGGTCACCTTCGACGACGAGCCCGCCGGCGAAGATGCCGGCGGCGATGACGACGAGCGGGATCGCGGCCAGCCGGGGCAGGGATCCGAGCCAGACGACGGTGTGGCCGAGCGCGCCGCGTGAGGCGTCCTTCGGCGCGGTGGGGGAGCGGCGCTCCCGGAAGCCGAGTGAGGCGGTGCTGAGCAGCACGGTCGCGAGGACGATGACCGGCAGTCCGATGGCGAGCAGGACGCCGAAGTCACGGATCATCGGGACCTCGCTGAACTCCAGCGCGAGGAACGCGACGACACCGGCGACGGTGGCCAGCGCCAGCGCCGGCATGAGGTGGCCCAGCGCCGCCGCGACGGGTTCCCGGGCCCGGTCGAGCTGCGCTTCCTCCTGTACCCGGCTGTGTAGCTGCACGGCGAAGTCGATGCCGACGCCGAGCAGGACGGGCATGCCGGCGATGGTGACCACCGAGAGCGGGATGTCCAGGTAGCCGGCCAGCCCGAAGGCCCACACCAGCCCGATGCCCACGACCGCCAGGGGCAGCAGCCGCCAGCGGACGGCGAACGCGATCAGCAGCAGCGCGGCCATGATGAGCAGCGAAATTCCACCCAGAGTGAGGAAGCCGCCGCGCAGGTAGTCGTTGATGTCACGGAGCAGGACCGCCGCGCCGGTGGTCATGACGTCGGCGTTGTCGAAGGTCAGCCCGTTCATGGCGTTCTCGACCGCGGTGGCGCCCTTGCCCTCGTCCTTGATCGAGGCGTTTCCGGTCAGCCGCACGATCATCTGCGCGTTCTTGTCCGTCGGGAAGAACGACTGCAGTGACTTGCGGATGCCCCCGGAGTTGTCATGCAGCAAGAAATCAACCCACGCCGGATCATCGAACGTGCGCTGATCCTGGGGAATCGCGTTCGCCCGCTCCAGCGTCCGCAGCGAGTCCGCGAGCCGAACTGCCTGGGACTTCGGGTCGGGATCACGCTGCTGCGCCGCCAGCAGGATCTTCCCGGCCGCGCTGTTGATGATTTGACCGTCCGAGCTCGTCACGAGATTCGCGGTGAACTGGAGCGCCGTGAGCGGCGTGATCACGCTCTCGATGCGAGGGTCCTTCTCCAGGGTGGCCGACAGATCCCGGAACTTCTTGACGTTGGCGGCGGTGAAGAGATCGACCAGGTCGGCGTCGGGCTTCGTCGTGAAGAGCGTGATCATCGCCTGGCCGCCGAAGAGGTCCTGGTAGGCGACGTTGTCCTTCGCGACCTGCGAGTCCGCGTTGAGGTAGTTCTCCTGACCGGTGGTGAACTCCAGCCTGGTCAGGCCAAGTCCGAGTGCCACCGTGACGATCGCGGTGACGGCTGCGACCAGGCCGGTTCGGCTACCGACCACCCGCCCGACGCCGAACCAGAAACGGGCCGTGCCGCCTGGTCGGGAAGACCTGTCAGACGGCACTGACGAACTTGGCATCAAGTTGCTCCGGGATCAGCGTTGCGCTCGGTGCACCCCCACAGGGGCACACCCGAGACGGTTTCCATGGTGTATAACGCACATCACATCCAGGAGCCGACCCCTGGCGTACGGCAATCTTTCCGGACCGGAGTCGAACCGGGACCCGGACAGACCGTACGTGCCAACAGGTAGTCGTTTCTGTCGCGCACCGTGGTGATTTGGTCCGGGTCGGCACAATTACCTTGGCGGTGGTGGGGTCGGTGCCCCGATCGGGCGATTGATCTGGCTGAACCGACGTCCGGGCCGCCCGGAGGCGGGTGGACGTCCAGCCCGTGGCGGACTGCGCGTGGGTGGGCCTCCGGCGCCCCAGAGGCCATGAGCGGGTGCTGGGGAAGTGGGCCGTGGGGCGCCGGGGCCAGTTCTCAGACGGTCACATGCTCACGTGCCGGCCGCAGTTCGATGTTCGAGTCGGCGCCAGGGAAGAAAAGGCCCTCGTGGCCGTCGTCCCAGCGGACCATGAACGGCGGCCCGCCGGCTGCCCCGCGGACCTCGATGATCACGCCGTGACGCTCGGGGTCCCCTACCGTCCGGCCGTGGACGACGAAGCGGTCGCCTACCGATGCGTACATGATGTTTCTCCCTTCGGCCTCGGTGCGCGATGCCAGCGATCGAGGTGGCACGCCCGGAGCAGCCGTCCCGCCACCATCGCCCGGCGGCTCCGCCGGTCGCGGCCTCCGGGGTCATGGCGTCCTGGGACGTGGCGCCCTGGGCCGTTCGGGCGGAGCGGTAGTTCCGGGGTAACACGGTTCGCGGCCACCGGCAGGTCGGAAGGGACGCATGCCGTAAAGGTCCGCTTCATCAATTTTGCGTGCTTCGCCGGGCGTGTGGGTTGATCGAGGGATGTTCCTGCGTCCCTGCTGCTGGCAACCCATGTGATATAGGCCACGATCGGCCCGGTTGGTGTGGGTCGTGAGAGCGACGTCTCCTGCGGCTTCGGATGGGGCGGCGGTGGCTGCGCCGGGGTGTGCCTGTTGCCAGGGAAGGCGCGGAGTGGCACGTTGGCAGCCGCTGGCGACAGTGCAGGCCTTGCGTGGGGGTGACCGTTCGGTGTCGCCCGCCTGACAGAGCGACGGGACAAGCGCGCCCATGTGGTGGAAATAGCCGAGGGTTGTTCGCTGTTGGTTTATCTCACTGTCACTTCACCGCCGACCGGTGCGACATGTCGGCGAGTCACCGCGGTGACCCTGACCGGGCGATCCGCCGGGGGTGGTGACGGAGTGTCAGTACCCGGCCGTGTTGTGGGATGAGTGGGGCATCACAGGGATTCGATCCTTGCTCTGCTTACCGATCGGCCGGTAGGAACGGGAGGGTTAACAGGGCATGTCGTCGGGAGGGCGTGAGACGCGCCGGGAGGGCTCATGGTGAGCATTCCGATTCCTTCGCGTGACCAGGCACGGTCCGCGACCGGGCCGGTGGCGGTGCCGCCGCTGGCGGTGACCTGGCGGACGTCCTGGCTGCACGCCACCCGGCTGGGTCGGGCAACATCCTCGGCGCTGTTCTACAGCGGTCAGGTGCTGCTCATGGCCGCGTTGTTCATGGTCTACCGGCTCGGCCGCCAGCTCGCCGTCGGCCGGGAGCCGCAGGCGCTGGCCAACGCCCGGGACGTCTGGAGCTTTGAGCGGCTCATCGACCTTCCCGACGAATCCGCGCTGCAACGCCTCGCACTGCACTCGACGGAGTTGCTGGAGCTGGCGAACCGTTTCTACATCGGCGTGCACTTCCCGGCCTCCATCGCGTTCCTGCTGTGGGTCATGCTCCGGCATCGGGACGCGTGGCCGCGGGTGCGGATGGTCATCCTCGCCTCGACAGGCGCCGCGCTGGTGATCCACATGCTGTACCCGCTGGCGCCGCCGCGTTTCCTGCCGCAGGTGCTGCCGCACGTGTCGCTCGTCGACACCGGCGCGGTCTTCGGTCCGTCGCCCTACTCGGGCGGCGACAAGGTGGCGAACCAGTACGCCGCGATGCCGAGCCTGCACGTCGGCTGGTCGATCATCGTTGCGTGGGGGACGGTCACCATCCTGCGGGCCCGGGCGCGCTGGTTGATGATCCTGCATCCGGTACTGACCGTCATCGTTGTCGTGATCACGGCGAACCACTACTGGATGGACGGCGTCATCGGTGGTGGCCTGGTCGCGATCGCGGTCCTCATGACCAGGCCGGAAGTGCAGACCCGGCTGCGCTCCGTGTCCCGGACGGCCTGGGCCGGGGTACGGTCCGGCGCTCAGGTCCCGGTGGCGGTTCAGGTGCCGGTCGTGGCTCAGTCGCCGGCAGGGGCTCAGTCGCCGGCAGGGGCAGCACAGCTGCAGGTGGGGGCCCAGGCAGGGCCGGAGGGACAGCCTGACCGGAGTGCTGCGGCGGTGGCGACGGAAAGCCCACTTTCGGTTCCGGCCGCTCGGAACAAGCCTGGCGGAACCGAGGCGACGTCCATCGGCCTGCCCGATCAGCGAGCGCTCGTGGACGGCAGCCCGTCTGCCGACCTGAGCGGCCCGTCCCTCGACCTGGTGGAGCCGCCGGGCGCGGAGCCTGCCAGCGGGCTGGCTGGCTGACCATCCGCCCGCCGCACCCGACAATCGTCTGTCGTACAAGGGATTCTTGATTGTTCCCGGGGCCGTCCGGGCTCCCCGAACGGCAGCCTGAGCACTAGGCTCTACCGATGGCCGTGGATGATCTGGCGGGGTCACGCCCGGTGCGGGACGAGGACGCGCTCGACATACCCGCAGTGGACGACTGGTTGCGCCAGTACCTTCGGAAACAGACCGATCCAGTGACTTCGGGCGCCGCGACGCCGGCCGTCGTTGCAGAGGGCCTCGGCACACGGGCGGGCGATGCGGTCGCGAGCGAGGTCCAGACTGTTCCGCCTGCTGGCCGTCCCGAGGTCCGGCAGTTCTCGGGCGGCGCCTCCAACCTCACCTATCTGCTTCGCTACCAGGATCGGGATCTTGTTCTGCGTCGTCCGCCGCAGGGGCGGAAGGCGACCGGCGCGCACGACATGGCACGTGAGTTCCGGGTGCAGACCCGGCTGCGGCCGGCGTTCCGGTACGTGCCCCGTATGGTCGCCTTCTGTGATGACCCGACGGTGATCGGCTCGGACTTCTACGTCATGGAGAAGGTGCCCGGCGTCATCCCCCGATCGGAGTTCCCGCGCTCGCTCACGCTGGATCCTGTCCGGACCCGCCGGCTCGCCTTCAAGGTTGTGGATCTGCTGGTCGAGCTGCACGACATCGACCCGGCCGCCCACGGGCTCTCGGACCTCGGGCGTGGCGTCGGCTACGTGGACAGGCAGATCCGCGGATGGACGCGTCGCTACCGGGATGCGCGTACGCCGAACGTCCCGTCCTACGAGGCGATCATGAGCTGGCTCGCCGAGTACGCGCCGGAGGACGTCGCCTCCTGTCTGATTCACAACGACTTCCGGCTGGACAACGTGGTCTTCGATGTGTCCCATCCGACCGCAGACGGCCTACCGCGGATCAGCGGAGTGCTGGACTGGGAGATGGCGACGATCGGCGATCCACTGATGGATCTCGGGGGCGCGCTCGCCTACTGGGTCCAGGCGGACGACGACGAGATCTACCGCCTCACCCGGCGCCAGCCCAGCCACAGCCCCGGGATGCCCACCCGGGCCGAGATAGTCGAGTACTACGGGGCGCGCCGCGGCGTCGACATCGGCCGGTGGCCCTTCTACCAGGTGTTCGGGCTGTTCCGGCTGGCGGTGATCGCGCAACAGATCTACTTCCGCTACCACCACGGACAGACCACGAACCCGGCGTTCCGTGACTACTGGAAGATGGTCTGCCACCTGGAGACCCGCTGCCTCCAGGTGATGGCGGCAGCCGGACTCTGATCAGCATCGGCGGCTCCGGGCCGGCCCGGGACGGGGGCGGGCGATCCGGAACTCGTTGTTGTCTCTTGCTGAACGCCCCGTCACGGTGGGCTGATGACCATCTAGCGTGACGAACGTGGCTGCTGTCGGTGAGGGAGAATCTGCGTCGCGCCGCGGCCTCGCCGCTGCCCTGCGTCGCGCGGCAGCGGAGAGCCTCCTGCTGCTCGTGCCGGTGATCGCTCTCGACAACGACAGCACCTGGCGGTCGCCCTGGCAGCGGCGGTGCCACGCCCGCATCGGTGCCTGGTGGCTGGCACTGGTCATCGGTGCCCGCCGGGCCCGGGAGCGGGCCGACGCGCTGGATTCCCGCCCGGAGCCCTTTCCTGCTGGCATGGGGGAGCAGGCTTCCGGTGTGGCCGGTGCCGGTGTCGCCGCGGCTGGTGTGGCTGCAGCCGCCGGCCTGGGTGGCGGCCCGGGGGCGGCTGTCGCCGTTGATGACGCCGTCTGTTTCGAACCGGAGCGGCTCGCGGAGCTGGCTCGCCGATTACGGGTCGCCGAGCGTCAGGCGGCCCGTCTCGCCGGCGACGTGGGCCCGCTGGGTCGGGCCGCCGGAGCCTGCCAGGGCCTCGACCTGGTGCGTGCCGAGGCTGGGGTCATGGCTGCGGCGATCGACCGCCGACTCGCCGCCTCCGCTGCTGCGGAGGCCTCGTCGCCTGGCTGGGGTGGGGCTGGGAGCATCCTGGTCCGGCCGCATGCGCCGCCGGCCCGTCCGCGTGCCGAGAAAGCGAGTTCCGCCGTCGCCGAGCTGGTCACGGCCATCGGCACCAACCCGTTGGAACTGGGTGTTCGTGAGCTGCGGGCCATCGCCGAGCAGCTGGCACGGCTGGAGGCGGGCGTCGCGTCGCAGGTGATCAGCGGGTTGCGGGGGCGTCCGCTCCAGGTGCTGGCCACCGCAGTGGCCCTGGCGCCCGCCCGGCTCGATCTCGGCACGCTGAACCTCCTACCGGCAGTTGTCTCGATCGCTGACGTGATCCTTCGGGTCGCGCCGTCGTCGATGCTCGGCGAGATCGTGCAGCTGTTCCCGTGGCTCGACCCGCCCCCGGGTGCTGGCTACGGGCCTTGGCACCGGGCGGGGAGCTCGGCCCGCAGCGCCGCCGCCGGGCTCGTCCTCCACGACCACACCGGCGAGCCGGTCTGGGTCCGGGGCGCGACCCCGTCGGACGTCCGGCAGGGCCGAGTGGGTGACTGCTACCTGCTCGCCGCTCTCATCGGCATCGTTCGCGCGGATCCAGGGCTCCTGCGCCGCAATCTTCGCGAGAACCCGAACGGCACGGTCACCGTCACCTTTCCGGGCGGGGCGGGCTCAACCCCGGGCCCAATCGCGGTGACGATCACCAGGAGCCTGCCGGAGGAGGCGGAGACTCAGCGGGAGATCGGCGCGGGTGCGGAGAACGCCGACGGTGATCCGGAGCTGTGGGTCGCCCTGTACGAAAAGGCCTACGCGCGGCTGGCCGGAAGCTACGCGGGCACCGACGGCGGTGATCCGGCGGTCGCGATGCGACAGCTGACCGGAGTGGAGGCGGATCGGGTCGATCCGGACCAGATCTCGGTCGAGGGCATATCCGCGAGGCTTGCGGCAGGTGACGTGGTTACCTTGTCGACCCGCGCTCGTGCGACCGGCTCGTCGGGTCTTGTCCCTGGGCACGCCTACGCGATCCTCGCCTCGGACCCTCCCACGGGGCGGGTCCTCGTCCGGAGTCCGTGGGATCAGACCGCCTCCGACGACCGGCCGGTCTGGCGCCAGTGGGCGAGCCTGCGCCCGGACGTCCGAACAGTCCAGCTCGGCGCGACCGGCCGCGGGTAGGCCGGCGGGTAGGTCAGACGTCCCGGACGATGGCGACCGGCGCGGCCGAGTGCAGCATCGTCTGATGGCTGACCGAGCCCAGGAGGAGCTCGGCGAACCCGCCCTTGCCACGTGCCCCGACGACCAGCAGATCGGCGTCCCGGCTCGCATCAAGCAGGGCTCGAGTCGCGGAGGCTGCCACCAGCAGCTTGTGAACGTCGATCTCCCGTACCTTCCGCGTGTCCGTGGTCTCGCTGGTACCGAGGGCTGCCTCGATCGATTCGTCCAGTACATGCCGAGCCTGATCCTCGAGCGCCGGCAGGATCTCGGCCGAGCTCTCGGCGAACGGAAGCGGGATCGCCGCGAGCCAGGCGTGCACGACATGCAGCGGTGCGCCGCGCAGCGCTGCCTCGCTCGCCGCCCAACGCAGCGCCGCGAGTGAGTTCGGCGAGCCGTCGACCCCGACGACCACCGGGTGCACGGCGTCCGCCTCGGTCTCGGGTGCTGAGCCGGTTGGCGCTTGGCCGGCTGATCCGGTGGGCTCGCTGTCGGAGGAGTCTACGCGGCCCGCTTCGGCGTCATCCGACGGCCGGCGTGTGCGGGCGACGACGACAGGCACCGGTGAGTGCACGGCGACGGAGGCGCTCACCGACCCGATCCGGAGGCGATGAAGCAGTCCACGGCCTCGCGTACCGACGACGATCATCGCGGCGTCCCGGCCGGAGGTGAGCAGCGCCTCGGTGCCCGAAGCGTCGACGACCTCCTCGACGATGTCGAGTCCCGTCGGAATCGGCACGGCGTCGAGTTCCTCATGCAGGATCTGGCTGGCGGCCCAGGCCAGCGCCTCCTCGTCATGCGGACCGGCGACTGCCTCGGCAGAGCGGCGAACCGTGGGTGGCTGCTCCCCGGCGCATGACCCGAGAACCGCACGGATCCGCGCGCCCCGCCGGACGGCCTCGTCGATCGCCCACCGCAGCGCGGACTCGGATCCCGGTGAACCGTCGATCCCGACGACGATGTCGGTCTTGGCGGTACCGCTGGAAGCGCTGCTGCCACGGGTGGAGGCGACGCCGCCGACGCCACGGCTGCTTCGGATGTCGTCGGTCATGGAGCTCCCTCCCGCGATGGCATGACGGGGGCCGGCACACAGGGCTGACCCCGAGCCGGCACGGTCCCTGTGGCGGACCTACCCGGCCTGCCTGAGTGGAACCTACGGGCGATGCTGAGCTCTGGCCGCTCTGGCCGGTGGCTGTGGCCAGCGACGTCTCAGCCTGGGCGCAGCCACCGGGCCGAGTGTCAATCGGTTGTCGCTTTTGTGGTGAGTGGCGCCACGGGTGTATGTCGATGATTGCGTATTTAGATCTTCATCGTTGTGTTGCGTGTGTACTCTCGAGTGGCGATTTTCGGAGAAAATCGCCTCGGATCAGGCGTACCGCCGCCGGGCGTGTGCGGCCGTGCGCGCTCCGCTTTGTGATCTCTCTGTGTCCGCGCGCACTGCGCGTTCCGCACCGGTGTGCTGCGCGGGAGTCATCCGGGGTGCAGCTTTCCGGGCCATCCGCGTCCATTGGGATGCCGGCGGCTGTGTGCTCATTGTGTACTTCCAGTTGCCTTCTCAGGCTGCCGGCCCGGCTAATGGGCGCGCTGGGATCGTGGCTGGCCGTGAGTGTGATGAACAGACTGTGTTCCCCGTGTGGGCGGGGGGTGACTGCGGCCGGCGTGTCCCGTGGTGCGGCGGAGTAGCGTGCGGGTCCGGCCGAGGGCCCGCGTATCGTTGTCTCTTCCCTCGGGGCTGACTGAGAAGCCCCGGCTGGTTACGGATGACAATGCTGCATTCGACGAGACCCGCTCTCGGGTGATGGTGTTGCGTGCCCGGAGTCATACGCACGCGACAGTCAATTGCTCGAAAATTCGATCGGACAACGGTGAGACCTCAGAACAACGCGATCTAGCCGCCATGGAGGCCCTCCGCGACTGATAGCAAAGACCATCGAACGCGCCGACCGGCAGTCGTCGCTGCGTGACCACCCGGTCGCGGGCACGGGAGTTGACGGGGCTCAGTGCCCCGCGCACCAGGCGACCACAGGCCACCAGGAAGGAGGAAGGAGGAACCGTGGAATCCGACGCCACGACCCAGTTGCTCATTCCCGGCGCGCTAGTGATGGTCTGCACTCCCGACCGAGGAGTACCCGTCGCGGATGTGAAGGCCTGGCACGACGCTGTCATCCAGGCCAACTCGGGCGTGACACCGGCGATGCGGCTCGTCGCCACCTTGGTCGCCAACCTCGCCAGCCCGGCGGGTCCACCCGCGCCCAGCGGGTCCTACATCGCCTCGCCGGGCCTGCCGGACCTCTGCGGGATGACCAACTTCAGCCGCACCCACTCCCAGCGCCAGTTGTCGGCCCTGCGTGCCAAGGGCTGGCTGGTGACGATCATCCGTCCTGCGGCGGGCCGGCCGGCACGGTACCTGCTGAGCGTGCCCAGCACGGTCGCGCAGGCAGGGGAGATCGCCCTCGCCGGTCCGGCTGTCGGATCCGGTTCGGGTGCCGACCTCGGCGCGGCTGGCGAGCCCGGTCCGGCCGAGGGCGTCGCGGATCCCGGCCGGGCGGAGTCGGCCATGTCGTCGGGCCAGGCTGCGGCGTCGCCTCGGGCTTCGATCCAGGCTGCGCCGCCCCTGGAGGATGACTTCCCCACGGGCACGGCGGCCGAGCGGCCGGCGCTGCTACGGCGTCGCAAGCGTGCGACGTACAGTTCGGCTGGCCGTGGGGTCGTCCGGGTCCGTCGCAAGCCGCGAAACCTCGAGCCGGCGGCTGTGACGGACCCGCGTGCGGCGGCCATACAGTCGCCCGCCGCCGTGGGGCGCGGTGCTGCCGCTCCCACCGGTTCGGCGGCGGGGCCCGAGACCAACTACGACGAGCGCGCCGCCGCTGTCGGCGAGACCGCCTACGTGCCCTTCGGCTCGGCGGGCTCCACTGTGGTCCCGGCGCCGGGGAGCCAGCCCGGGCCCGCTGCGGCCGGGCACCTGCACGCGGTCTCCGGCTCGGCCGGCCTGGCCGGGTATGCGGCGTCGACCGGTGGTTCGCCAGTCGTGGGGGACACAACGCCGGCGGTCACGGCCGGCGGTTCGTCGGCCGGCGCGGTGACGTTCGGCGCGGGAGCAGACACCGAGCCACGAACCAATGCTGGTCCGCCCCTCGCCGGTCCGACGTCGCTGTTGGCCGACGTGCCGAGAGCGGCGGAGACCCGGCGAACCGAAGACGGTGACAGCGCAGCGCTGGTATCCGGCCCGGTAGCACTCGGGTCGTCGATCGAGTCGGGCGGGCAGCCGCCCGGGTCGGAAGGCCGGCTGGAGCTGGACCCCGAGCCGACTCCCGAGGAGCCGACTCCCGAGGAGCCGACTCCCGCGCCCGAGCCGAAGGCCGAGGCCGAGCGTGAGCCGGAGCCCGAACCGGATCCCGCCATGGAGGAGATCCGTACGGCCACCCGCCAGGTGATCGACATCCTCGCGAACATGCTGCGCTGCCCGGCAGAGGACTTCGCCGAGCTGCACAAGAAAGTGTTCGACGTGCTCTGCGAGAGCAACTGGGCGCCGGTCGAGTTGGCCACCCACCTGGTGAACTTCGTCGCCAACGGTGTCTGGGTGAACGACGGCGGGGTTGTGGACAACATTCGGTGGCGCATGGACCGCCTGCCGCTGGGCGTGACCGAATGCAGTTGCAAGTCGTGCCTCGGCTGGCGAGCCATGCCGGACCGGCCATCGAAGTCGAAGTCGGCGGCTCGGCCCGCGTCACGTTCCGCAGGTGCGTCCGCGGCGGGCGGAAGCGGAGGAAGTGGTACCGGCTCACCGCCTGGTCCGGTGCGAGCGGTCACGACCTCGGCGACCACCAGGCCGGCGGCGGCGTCCGCCGGCAGCCCGACCGGAGGCTCTCCCGGCTCCGCCGCACCGTCTCGTCGACCCTCGGCCCAAGGTGGCCAGGCGGGCACGCGCCGGACGGGTGCGCGGGGCTCGGGTGCCCCACCCGCGTCGACGGCGGCGAACTCCAGCGCCCCCGCGGATCCGCTTCCGTTACCGACGCCACAGGCGTTGCCGCCACCGCCAGATCTGGCGGCGATCGTGGCCGCGGCGGAGGCCGGGGCGCAGGAAGCGCTGGAAAAACAGCAGGCACAGGAGCAGCGCGAGAAGCAGGAGCAACAGCAGGCGCAGGAGAAGTGGGAGGTAGAGGAGCGGCAGGAACAACCGATGCTCGATCCTGAGTCGGCGATGGAGCCGCTGGAGGACCCCGCTCAGGAACCCTGAGCGGATGGCTGTCGAGGCCGGCGGTCCCCGTGACGTCGCGCAGCTGAGGGCGCCGCGGCGCTGAGGGCGGCGCGGGCATCCTCGGCGGGTTCCCAGCGACGTTCAGCACTCCGGCGGCATGATGGGGCACATGGGCGGTGACGGGACCGAACGTGCAGGGGCGGCCGTCGAGGGGCCGGGCGGCGTCGCGGGATCGGCTGACTGCGATGTCCTGGTGATCGGAAGCGGCTTCGGGGGCAGCGTCGCCGCGCTTCGGCTCGCGGAAAAGGGCTACCAGGTCACCGTGGTCGAGGCCGGTCAGCGGTTCAGCCCCACGACCCTGCCGAAGACGAGTTGGGACCTCCGCAGCTACCTGTGGATGCCCCGGCTCGGATGCCGCGGCATCCAGAGGATCACACTGCTCGGCAAGGTGCTGGTGCTGTCCGGGGCGGCTGTCGGCGGCGGTTCCGTTGTCTACGCGAACACGCTCTACCGCCCGCTGGAGGCCTTCTACCGCGATCCACAGTGGGCCGACGTCACTGACTGGCGGTCAGAGCTCGCGCCGTACTACGACCAGGCCGAGCGGATGCTCGGTGCCACCCGGAACCCGTCGACGACCCTGGCGGACGAGGTGTTCCGGGCGGTCGCGGGTGATCTGGGCGTCGCGGACACCTTCCGTCTGACCGACGTCGGTGTGTTCTTCGGGCGAGATGGCCGGCGTGAGCCGGGGGTGACAGTCCCCGATCCCTACTTCGGTGGCGCCGGGCCGAGCCGCACAGGCTGCGTCGAGTGCGGCGAGTGCATGACCGGGTGCCGCCGCGGCGCCAAGAACACCTTGGACCACAACTACCTGTACCTCGCCGAGCGTCTCGGCGCTCGGATCGTGCCCGACACGACCGTGCGCGCCGTTTGTCCGGACGGCCACGGTGGCTACGAGATCGAGGCCGTGCGCACCGGCGGCGGTCGTCGCCGGGACGACATCCGCCGCTTCAGAGCTCGGCAGGTGGTGTTCGCCGCCGGCGCCCTGGGCACCCAACGGCTGTTGCTGGCCATGCGGGACGAGGGGCAACTGCCTGCGCTCTCCGCGCGGTTGGGCTATCTGACCAGGACGAACTCCGAGGCCATCCTGGGCGCGAGCAAGATGCGGCCGGACAGCCGGATTCCCCGCGGTGTCGCGATCACCTCGTCCTTCTATCCCAACGATCACACCCATGTGGAGCCGGTGCGCTACGGCCGGGGCAGCAACCTCATGGCGCTGCTGTCCACTGCCATGACCGACGGCGGTGGGCGGACGCCCCGCTGGGTGAAGTTCCTGCTGACCGTGGCTCGCCGCCCCCAGCGGCTTCTGCTCACCCTGCCCTGGCGCTGGTCGGAGCGAACCATGATCGCTCTTGTCATGCAGTCACGGGACAACTCGTTGACGGTCCGCCGGCGCCGTGGTCCGTTCGGGATCTCATGGCTTACCAGCCGGCCGGGGCACGGCGAGCCGAGCCCGACCTGGATTCCGGAGGGCAACCGCGCCACCCGGCTGGTCGCCGAGCGGATGGGCGGCCAGCCCGGCACCGCGATCACCGAACTCGCGGACATCCCCATCACCGCGCACATTCTCGGTGGCGCGGTACTTTCCACCGATCCCTCACGTGGCGTGGTCGATCCATACCACCGAGTGTTCGGCTATCCGGGCCTGCACGTGGTGGACGGTGCCGCGGTGCCGGCAAACCTGGGGGTCAACCCGTCCCTGACCATCACGGCCATGGCCGAGCGGGCCATGGCCTGCTGGCCGAACCGGGGCGAACCCGACCCGCGCCCGGAGCTGGGCGCACCATATCGGCGGATCGCCCCGGTCGCACCGGCCAACCCGGCTGTCCCGGCGGGCGCGCCAGGACGCTACGACGTCGGGTGATCAGTGAGCCTTTTCCATCGTCGGCTCAGACCTGCGGCTTCTGTGCCGTGGAGAGGGAAAAGGCTCAGATGCGGCGGCCGGCTTCGGTCATCGCGTCCACACCTGGCATCTCCTCCAGCCCGGAGGTCGCCTCGGGCCCGACCCCGTCCGTGATGTTGCTGCGCACCGGCGGAACGGGCTCGGCGGTGATCGTCGCCTCGTCGCCGGACGAAAGGTAGCGGCGCGCCGCGACAGCGGCGACCGCACCCCCGGCGAGCAGGAACAGGGCGACGAACTCGCGCCGCCGCCGCCGGTGCACCCGCGCGAGCCGTGCCTCCGCCTTCTCCAGCCGCTTCTCGAGCAGCTCCTGCGCACGGTCGGCCCGCTCGCGGGCCTTCGACTCCGAGCGGATCGCGCGGCGTGAGCGCGACTTCTCGAGCCGCAGCTCGGTGGCCATCCGGGCGCGCTCCGCGGAGATCTCCGCGCTGGTGCGTGCCTTCTCGATGCGCCGCGAGGTCCGCCCCGAGACGTCCGAGGCCTTGCCGGCCGCGAGCCCCGCCGCCTTGCTGGCCGCCGCGCCGCCGGTGGCGGAGACGTCGGTGACCCGGTGCGCGAGGGTGCTGCCCACACCGCGAGTCGCCTGCGCCGCGGAACCGGCTGTGCTGCCTGCCTTGAAAGCGGCCTTCGTCGCGGCGACACCGGCGCGGTCGGCCACGGTGCGCGCGGCGCCCGGGAGCCCGCTCGCCGGCGCACTGTCCGTCACGTGCGCCAGTCTGTCCTTGAGTGTTGTGCTCATGGGTTCCCTTCCGCTGACTGCGTCGTCTGACTGCGTCGTCGGGTGTCGCGATCGGAGGTGAGGGCGTGCGCGTGATGGGAGCCCCACCGGTGAAGCGCTCCGTCAAGATCTGTGCAGTCTCCCGTACCCCGTGCGCCGGCTCTTACAACCGCGGCGGCCCACAGTGCCGTGTCACCTACGCTTGCGACACATGCCCGGTGCTGTCCCCGGCGGACCCGTCGGGCGGGATGGTGCCTCCCTGCCCGGAGCTGGCACGCCACGTGACCGATGCGGCTCGGTGGGGCGGCATACGATCGGGCGAGACAAGCGGTACGTGATGAAAGACGAAGACGGAGAGAAGGCAGGCCATGGCCGAGGAGCTGTACGCGACGCTGCGCACGACTCAGGGCGACATCGAGATCAGGTTGTTCCCCGATCACGCGCCGAAGACGGTCAAGAACTTCGTCGGGCTCGCCACCGGAAGCCGGGAGTGGACCGACCCGAACACCGGTGAGAAGAAGAACGGAGTTCCGCTGTACAGCGGGACCATCTTCCACCGCGTGATCCCGAACTTCATGATCCAGGGCGGGGACCCGCTGGGCAGCGGCCGCGGCGGCCCCGGCTACAAGTTCGCGGACGAATTCCACCCCGACCTGCAGTTCAACAAGCCCTACCTGCTCGCGATGGCGAACGCCGGGCCCGGCACCAACGGCTCCCAGTTCTTCATCACGACGGTCGCCACCGACTGGCTGAACCGCAAGCACACGATCTTCGGCGAGGTCACCCGGGGCACCGAGGTCGTCGACGCGATCGGCAAGGTGGAGACGGGCGCGCAGGACCGTCCGAAGACGGACGTCGTGATCCAGGAGATCGTCATCGACCGTCGGCCCGTCTGAGAGTCGGGCCGTGACCGAACCGTCGGCGGGTGACGGCGGCCGTGCCCCGGCTGGCCCGCGGGATGTGACGCCGTCGCCGCCCGGCGGTGGCGGTGTCGAGTCGGGCCCGGTCACGGCGGGATCCTCCGGGGAGGTCTCGCCCGGCGCTGTTCCCGCGCCTGATCAGCCGGGTCGGTGGGGTGGGCCGATCACGCCCGGGGGCGCCGTTCTGCCTGGCCAGCCGACTCCCCCGAACGAGTCCGGTCAGTCCGGTCAGCCTGGGCCCTGGGGCCAGCCCGGCCCCGCGGGCCAACCTGGTCAGCCCAGCTCCTGGAGCCAGCCCGGTCAGCCCGGTCAGCCAGGTCAGCCAGGTCAGGCTGGTCAGCCCGGCTCCTTGGAGCAGCCGCACTGCTACCGGCATCCGGAGCGCGAGACGTACGTCTCCTGCCAGCGATGCGGGCGACCGATCTGCCCGGACTGCATGCGGCCGGCGGCCGTCGGCTTTCACTGCCCGGAGGAATCCGGCGGCTCCGGGCGCGCTGGCACGGCTCGGTCCGGCAGCCGGAGCAGGCCGGGCTTCGGGAGCCGGGTCGGGCGTGGCCGGCAGGGGCTGGTCACCCAGGTGCTCATGGGCCTGTGCGCGGTCGCCTACGTCCTGCAGGGCCTGCCCGGGCTCGACCGGAGCGGGAACAACCTCAACCAGTTCAGCCAGGACTTCCTGCTCAGCGGCGTCGACATCGCCTTCGACGACCAGTACTACCGGATTGTCACGGCCGCCTTCCTGCACGGGAACTTCCTGCACATCCTGGTGAACCTGTACGCGCTGTTCATCATGGGTCACCAGCTGGAGGCGGTCGTCGGGCGACTTCGGCTGATCGGGCTGTTTCTCGCCGGCGCGGTCGGGGGAAACGTCCTGAGCTATGTCGTGAACGGCCTGGAGACGAGCTCGCTCGGCGCATCGACCGCGATCTTCGGTTTCTTCGGCGCGTTCTATGTGATCGCCCGCCGGATGCGGGCCGACACCACCCAGATCCTGATCCTTATCGTGCTGAACTTCGCGATCACGTTCTCGCTCAGCAGCATCGACCGCTGGGGCCACATCGGTGGGCTGGTGGCCGGGACCATCGTCGGCGCGATCTACGCCTACATGCCAGCGCGCCGCGGGGGTGCCCAGGCGGCCGCGGTGCTGACACTCATCGGTGTTCTCTTCGCGGCGGCGGTCGTGAAGACGTCCTCGCTGGGGCTGCCGGTCTAGGGCACTCGCCGCGTGCGCCCGGGACGCTCGCCGCGTGCGCGGTGGAGGTCAGCCGAGGCGCGCGCGGTGCTCCTCGATGATGGTCGCGATCGGCGCGGGGTCCGTGCCGAGCTGGCGGCGGCTGAGGAACACCGGGCCGTCAAGCGTCTCGATCTCCAGCGTGCGCACGTGCACGAGGCGCCGGCCGTGACTCAGGGCCGACGCGTGCACACCGATGATCGCCGCCCAGGGCAGGTGCCGCCGGCGTAGCCCGTCCACGAGGTCGAGGCCGCCGGATGTCAGCCGCAGCGCCGGCCGCGCCACCGCGTCGCGCACGGCCAGGCCCACCAGGCCCAGGCCCACCAGGCCGACGAGCAGGCGCCCCGCGTTGTCCAGCGACGCGACCCGCCAGGCGAGGTCGGCCACCGCCGCCACGACAAGCAGCACGAGGCCTCCCACGGCGTACCCGGCGCAGCGCAGCAGCGGAGGGGACCAGGACAGCTCGGCCGGCGTCATCGATCGCTCCCTTCGCCGGTGCCCTTCGCCCGGGTGCCCTTCGCTCAGTGCCCTTCGCTCAGGATGCCCGGTGACGGTGTCAGTTTGCCGACGTCCCGGCACGTGCGCTTGCGCCGCATGACGCCGTGATTACCATTCGCGTTCTTAGCCTTACTGAAAGTTGCGGCCGTTTTGTGGCGGTCGTTCCGGGTGTCCGGACCGGTGAAGGGGGAACGGTGGCGAAGATACCGATGCGACGAGGTGGGGGCAGTCCCTTCCCGCCGATCGCCGAGTACGGGTTCCTCTCCGACTGCGAGTCGAACTGCCTGGTAGCCCCGAGCGGCAACGTCGAGTGGATGTGCGTGCCCAGACCGGACGCGCCGAGCATGTTCGGTGCCGTGCTGGACCGTGCCGCGGGCGGTTTTCGCTTCGGTCCGGATCGGACGTTCATCCCGGCCGGGCGGCGGTACCTGCCGGGCACCAACGTCCTGGAGACCACATGGCAGACACCGACCGGCTGGCTCATCGTCACGGACTGCCTGGTGGTCGATCGGTGGCATCGAACCCACCGGCGCTCCAAGACGCACCGCCGCACACCGGGTGACTGGGACGCCGCCCACGTCCTGCTGCGGCTGGCCCGCTGCGAGCACGGGGAGGTCGATCTGAGCCTCGTCTGCGAACCCAACTTCGACTACGGCAGAAGCCCCGAATCATGGCGCTACGAAGGAAATGACTACTCCACAGGGGTCATCTCCCACGCCGGTTCGGACCCCGGTCCGTCCTCGCTGCTCTCCCTGCGGCTGCGCACCGACCTGCGGCTGGGCTTCGACGGCCGGCGGGCCCTGGCCAGGACGACCCTGCGGGAGGGGGACACCGCCTTCGTCGCGCTGACCTGGCGCGCGGAGGACCCGATGCTGCCCGACAGCTACCAGCAGGCCTGCGCGGCCGTCGAGCGCACCACCGAGTTCTGGCGGCAGTGGCTCTCGCGCGGGACGTTCCCGGATCACCCGTGGCGCCAGCACCTGCAGCGCAGCGCCCTGGCGCTCAAGGGCCTCACCTACGCCCCCACCGGCGCGCTGCTCGCCGCCGCGACGACGTCGCTGCCGGAGACCCCGCAGGGAGAACGGAACTGGGACTACCGGTACAGCTGGATCCGGGACTCGACGTTCGCGCTGTGGGGTCTCTACACCCTCGGGCTCGACTCCGAGGCCAACGACTTCTTCTCCTTCATCGCGGACGTCGCCGAGAACGCCGACGACATCCAGGTGATGTACCGGGTGGGTGGGGAGCCCCGGATCGACGAGGAGATCCTCGGACATCTGTCCGGGTATGACGGTGCCACGCCCGTCCGGATCGGCAACGAGGCGGCGAAGCAGCGCCAGCACGACGTGTGGGGCGTCATCCTCGATTCGGTCTACCTGCACACCCGCTCGCGGGACTACCTGTCGGAGCGGCTGTGGCCGGTGCTCGTCCGGCTGGTCGAGGCTGCCGCGGAGCACTGGCGGGAGCCCGATCGGGGCATGTGGGAGGTCCGCGGCAAACCGCAGCACTTCACCGTGTCCAAGATGCTGTGCTGGGTGGCGTTGGACCGTGGACGGCGCCTCGCCCAGATGCGCGGCGACTACGCCACCGCCGAGCGCTGGAGCGAGATCGCCGCGGAGATCCACGCGGACGTGCTGGCCAAGGGCGTCGACGACCGCGGCGTGTTCACCCAGTACTACGGTTCGGCCGCGCTGGACGCCTCCGTGCTGCTGATGCCCCTGCTGGGCTTCCTGCCGCCGACGGACGACCGGGTCAAGGCGACCGTGCTCGCCATCGCGGACGAGCTGACCGTCGACGGCCTGGTGCTGCGCTACCGGACGGACCAGACCGACGACGGCGTCGCAGGCGAGGAAGGCGCGTTCCTCATCTGCTCGTTCTGGCTGGTCTCGGCCCTGGTGGAGATCGGCGAGGTGACCCGGGCCCGCCAGCTCTGCGAACGGCTGCTGAGCCTGGCGAGCCCGCTGGATCTCTACGCCGAGGAGATCGACCCGGCCGACGGCCGGCACCTGGGAAACTTCCCGCAGGCCTTCACCCATCTGGCGTTGATCAACGCTGTCATGTATGTGATCAGGGCGGAGGACGGCGATTCGTACACACGGCCGTCCTCCGCCGGATGACCATCAGCCGGTCCGGACGCAGCGGGTCCGGGCGCCGGAAGGGGCTGGCACATCGGGCATAAGAGCTCGAGGCACTGGATATCCACATTGTGGACAACGGTTGTGGACGAACAACACGCGTGGAAGTCACACCGTTGGCACAGTGGGCAGTCGTCGGGTGGTCAACGCCACTGGGTCGACACGGCGAGGCCGATGACCACGAACCCGAACCCGATGAGGATGTTCCAGCCGCCGAGGCTCTCCATCCCCAGCACGCCGCCGTTGGAGAAGTAGTAGACGAGCAGGTAGGCGATCCCGATCAGGAAGAACGCCAGAATCATCGCGCCGAACCAGGGCGGCGACGGCGGCTTGCGCTTGGGCGCGCGCGTACTGCCCCCGGGGGCAGTCGCCGTCGACTTCTTCGGCTTCCGGGATCGGGATTCGGGCACTGCGAGCTCCTCGTGACCAGGTTCACACGGCGCGCCGACCGGGTCGCTTGGTCGACGTCATCTCCGAAGTTCGTCACCAGGGTAGACAGGGTGACCGTGCGGAAGCTGTGGGCACGGCCGACATGTCTGCGCCAGATGTCATGATGCCGCCGCCGTAGCCCGGCAGGCCCTGGCACCGCAGCATCCAGCGCCATGCCCGGCGTGGTCCTGTCGGTGTGCGAGGTGTGGCACGCGGCGTAACCTGCGGCGGGGAATCGTGGTGGTTGACGTCCTGCCAGCTGCGGCCGGTTCCCGGGCTGCGCCACACAGAAAGGCCCGAAACGCGACGGACGACATGACAGGCGGCGCGGACGAGAGCGGCGGCGCGGACGAGAGCGGCGGCGCGGACGAGAGCGGCGGCGCGGACGAGAGCAGTAACCCCTGGGAGGCCAGCAGCTCGGGCGAGAGTGACAGCTCGGGCGAGCGCGGCGACCCGGGCGAACGCGGCGACCCGGATGAGAGCGGCGGCCGGGCTGAGAGTGGCAGCGCAGGCCAGCGCGGTGGGGACGCGCGCGCCGCGACCGGGTGGCGGGTCCTGGCGGCGGCGCTGGTCGCCGTCGTGGTCGCCGTCGTGGTCGCGGAGGCGGTCAGCGCGCCCCGGAGCGGCCGGGCCGGGGGAACGGGTGTGCTGAGCGCCGCTGGCTTCGTGGCGGCGGAGCGCCGTCGCCTCGACGAGGAGTCCGAACGGGTCCGGGCCGACCGGGAGGCGCTGGAGCCCGCGCCAGGGTCGCTAGCGTCGGCGCCGTCCGAGCCGGCACCGACGCGGTCCCCGGCGCCGGTCGGGGGTCAGCCGGAGCCCTCCGTCACCGCCCCTGTTCCCGTCCCCGGTACCGCCCCGGCCGCGCCGGTGGACCCGCTGTTTCGGCGCGCGGATCTCGCGGCGCAGGTCGGTCTCACGGCGGTGCGTGGGCCGGCGGTGACTGTGGAGCTGGACGACGCGCCGCGGGAGAGCCGAGGCGGGCCCCTGCCCGCCGGTGTTCCCTCTCCCGGCCCGAATGATCTCGTCGTACATCAGCAGGACGTCCAGGCCGTGGTGAACGCGCTGTGGTCGGGCGGTGCGGAGGCGATGGCCATCATGGGCCAGCGGGTGACCCCCCGGACGGCGGTGCGCTGCGTGGGGAACACCCTCCTGCTGGAGGACCAGGTCTACTCACCCCCGTTCCGCATCAGCGCGATCGGTGATCCGCGCGCCCTGCGGAACGTGCTGGACACGGATCCGGGGGTGGCGCTCTACCGGGACTACGTAGCTGCCTACGGCCTGGGCTACCGCGTCACCTCCGAGGCGGATCTGGTGCTTCCGGCGTACACCGGCGGATCACTGACCGGACCCTGAGCCGCCGGCGTGGGCTGGACGCGCCGAGCGTGCGGCAGGATGGATCCAGCACCTGCCGGCTGGCGGCGCGGTGCGGTGTCTTTGCGCGGTGCGGTGCCTGTAGGAGGTCCGATGCGGATCCTGGTCGTCGACAACTACGACTCGTTCGTGTTCAACCTGGTCCAGTACCTGGGCCAGCTGGAGACGGAGTGCGTGGTGCGCCGCAACGACGAGATCGACCCGGCCGCCCTCGACGGGCTGGACGGCCTCGACGGGCTCGGCGTCGACGGCGTGCTCCTCTCCCCGGGCCCGGGGACTCCCGAGGCGGCCGGGGTCAGCATCCCGATGGTGCACGCCTGTGCCGAGCGTCGCCTTCCGCTGCTCGGCGTCTGCCTGGGGCATCAGGCGCTCGGGGTGGCCTACGGCGCCACGGTCGACCGGGCGCCGGAGCTGCTGCACGGCAAGACCTCGGTGGTGCACCACGAGCAGGTCGGTGTGCTGGCGGACCTGCCCTCGCCGTTCACCGCGACGCGCTACCACTCGCTGGCGGTGGAGGAGCACACCCTGCCCGCGCAGATCCAGGTGACGGCGCGCACCGAAAGCGGTGTGGTCATGGCCATGCGGCACCGCGAGCTGCCGCTGGAAGGCGTCCAGTTCCATCCCGAGTCGGTGCTGACCCAGGGCGGGCACCTCATGCTCGCCCGCTGGCTGGAGACCTGCGGTGACGGCGGCGCGGCCCGGCGGATCGCCCCCGCCCTGTCTGCGGAGGTCGAGACGCTGCGCCTGGCCGCCTTCGCCTGAGAACGGCCGAGCCGGCGGCATGGCCGCCGGCTCGGATCAGGTCAGACATCGGATCAGGTCAGACGGTTGCTGCCGTCAGCCGCTGCCGGGCCGGCCGCCGCCCAGACCCAGGCCCCCCAGGCCCGACCCTGCTGTCGCCGTCGCCGTCGGAGTAGTGCTCGTCGGCGGCGTGGTGCTCGCTGGGGGAGTCGTGTGCTCGGGAGACGGCGTCTCCTCAGGCTCACCCGAGTCGCTGGTCGGGGTCGGTGAGGTCGTCTGCTGGCTCGCCGAAACGACGATGATCTGCACCGTGCTGCCGCGGGGGACAGCGCTGCCGACCGGGTTCTGGTTGGCGACCGTGCCGGCCTGCCTGGACGGATCCGGCCGCAGCACCTTCTCGACCTTGAGCCCGTAGGACTCGAGCTTCAGGGTGGCCGTCTGGACGTCCAGGTTCCGCACGTCCGGCACGTTGACGTTCTGGTTGACCACAGAGATCGTCACAGTGGACATCTTGTCGACAGGGGACCCAGCCGCCGGGTTGGTCTGCTCGACCTCGCCCACACCCTGCTTGGCGGCCTCGAAGAACTTCTCGACGTTGACCTTGAGGCCGAGCTCGGTGAGGGCACCCGTCGCCGCCTGTTCGGTCATCCCGACCAGATTGGTGGGGATGGTCACCTGGCCCGGTTCCGCCGCCACCGTGAAGTTGATCGTGGCATCGGAGTCGATCTTCGAGCCCTCGTCGGGATCGACCGCCAGGACGGTGCCGGCCGCCTGATCGCTCTCCTTGGGCGTCGTCTGAGGCTGCCCTTCCCAGCCCTGGCTCCTCAGGAGGCGCGTCGCGTCGTCGAAGAGGCTGCCGACGACGGTCGGGATCGTGAGCTGACCTGCGGCGACCGTGTTGTCATCGTTCTTCTTGTTCCCGAACATGGACGAGGCGAGCAGCGCCACCACCACGAACACCACGACGGCGCCGAGCCCGGCGAGCACGAACTTCCAGACGGGTGAACCGCCGGAGCGGTCGTCGTCGCGGTGCCCGCGTCCGTTCCCCTGCCCGGGGTCGGCGTAGCGGTCGTCGTCGTCGAACCGGCCAGGCTGGTCGTAGCGGTCGTATGGGCCGGTCTGCTCGTAACGGTCGTAGGGCGCACGGCCCACCTGCGTACGGTCGTCGTAGTCGTCGCCCTGGTAACGGCCGCGGTCGTCGTAGCGGTCGTCGTAGCCGCCGCCCGACCGGCCGAGCAGTGCGGTGCCGGCTGTCGCCGTGCTCTGTGCGCCGAGCATCGTCTGGTCGGCACCGCCCATCAGCATGGCGTGTACCCGCTGCCCGCTCAGCGCCCGTTCCAGGTCGTCGCGCATCTCGCCGGCGGTGGCGTACCGGTCGTCCGGCTCCTTCTCCATGGCCTTGAGCACGATGGCGTCGGCCTCTGGGGAGATGCGCGGGTCGTGGCTGGACGGCGGCGGCGGGATCTCCCGCACGTGCTGGTAGGCGACCGCCACCGGGTTGTCACCGCGGAACGGCGGCTCTCCGGTGAGCAGCTCGTAGAGGAGCACCCCGGTGGAGTAGACGTCGCTGCGCGAGTCCACCCGCGCGCCACGGGCCTGCTCCGGGGAAAGGTACTGCGCCGTCCCGATCACAGCGGACGTCGCCGTCATGGTGGAGGAGGTCGCGGTGGTCGCCCGGGCGATGCCGAAGTCCATGACCTTGGCCGCGCCGTCCGCGCCAACCATCACGTTCGCCGGCTTGATGTCGCGGTGGATGATGCCCATGCGGTGGCTGTAGTCCAGCGCCGCGCAGACCTCCGCGGTGACCTGCAGGGCGTAGCGCTCATCGAACGGGCCGCGGGCCTGGAGCAGGTCTCGCAGGGTCTGGCCCTCGACGAACTCCATCACGATGTACGGGAGCTGCGTCCCGTTGATGACGTCCTCACCGGTGTCGTACACGGAGACGATCGCCGGGTGGTTCAGTGAGGCCGACGACTGGGCCTCGCGGCGGAAGCGGGCGAGGAAGGTCGGGTCACGCGCCAGGTCGGCGCGCAGCGTCTTCACCGCCACCTCGCGGCCCAGCCGGATGTCGCGCCCCCGGTAGACCTCGGCCATGCCGCCGTAACCGATGCAGCCGCCGAGCTCGTACCGCTCGCCGACAAGTCTCGGCTGAGCGTCGTATCTCTCAGTTACATCGGTCACAGATTGTCACCCGTCGTCGGCTGGGTACCGCCGGCCACCACGGTGCCAGCCGCCTCGCCGCCCGCAGCGGCGATCTTTCCCGCTTCGGGTGTGAGATATAGCACATGTTGGGTGGCTGCCGCCGTGTCGTTATCGGAGTTGCCCGCATTCGCGAAGGTCCGGGTGATAACGGCGACCACCAGCACGGTGAGGATCAGCAGCGCGATGAGGACGGGCAGCGGGAGCCTGCGCCGGCCCGCCGGGGCTGCGCCGCGCCGCCGGCCTGAGCGGCCACCCACCGGATCACCCGGGTCGTTCTGCCAGGCCGGTGCGGACGGCTGGTAGAGCGTGCTCGCCGGGTCGGGCCGCCCACCGTCCCCCCGTTCGCCCGGAGCCCGCGAGCCACGGTCGCCACCGGAGGAGTAGTTGGCCGCGTAGTCGGCGAACTCGCCAGGGCTGTACAGGCGCCCGGTGCCACCGCGTGACCCGCCGGGTCCACCGGATCCGGGTCCACCGGGTCCGGGCCCATAGCCCGTTCCGGGACCGGGGCCGGCTGGGCCGGGGCTCGGGTGCAGCGCCGTGGCCGGCATACCGCCGGGGCCGACGCCCGCGGGGTCCGGCATCGGCGGCTGCTGCGGCCACGCGGCGCCGTTGTTGGGCCGGTTCCACGAGGGTGTCCGCGGCACGCTCGGAGCGCGTGAGTGCCCCGGCCCGAAGGCCGGCGGCGCCGACGGAGCGGGGTGGCGAGCGGTCAGGTCCGGGGCGCTCGGGCCACCGTTCCACCGCCCGGCCTCGGCGTTCCACAGGTTGCGCCGGATGCTCGCCGCGGAGCGGGCGAACGCGCCCGCGGAGCTCGGCCGCCGCGAGGCGTCCTTCGACATCGCGGACTCGACCAGCGCCCTTACCTGGTAAGGGATGTCGTTGGGTAGCGGCGGGGGGGTGTCCTGCTGGTGGGCCATCACGACGACGATCGGGTTCCGGTCGTCGAAGGGCCGCCGCCCGGCCAGACACTCGTAGGCCACGACGCCGAGCGAGTAGACGTCACTCGCCGGTGTGACAGGGCGGCCGGACGCCTGCTCGGGGGAGACGTAGTAGGCCGTCCCCATCATGATCCCGGTCGCGGTGAGCGGGGCCGCGTCGACCGCGCGGGCGATCCCGAAGTCGGTCACCTTGACCGCGCCGTCATGGCGGATCAGCAGGTTGCCGGGCTTGACGTCACGATGCACGACGCCGAGCGCGTGCGCCGCCTGCAGCGCGTCGGCGGACTGCCCGAGGATGTCGAGCATCCGGTCGGGAGTGAGGCGCTTCTCCCGGTGCAGCACGGCGGAGAGCGGCTCGCCCTCGACCAGCTCCATCACCAGGTAGGCGGTGGGGTAGTCGTCGGCTGTCGACACCTCGCCGTAGTCGTACACGGAGGCGACACCGGGGTGGGAGAGCCGGGCCGCGTGCCGGGCCTCGCCCCGGAAGCGGACCAGGAAGGACTCGTCGCTGGCGTACTCGGGGCGCAGCAGCTTCACGGCCACGGGCCGGCCCAGCGTCTGGTCGAGGCCGCGCCACACCTCGCCCATGCCGCCGGTCGCGATACGGCCGTCGAGCCGGTAGCGGTTGTCGAGCACGGTGTTGGGAGACGCTGCGCCGGCGAACGGCTGCGACGGAGACGGGCTGTTGGCAGATGTGCTCATCGTTGCGTGTCCAATGCGGCCTGCATGACTTTCTGGGCAACGGGCGCTGCGACAGCGCCGCCGGTTCCGAGCTCCCCGCCTCCGTCCTCGACGATCACCGCTACGGCGACCTCCGGCGCGCTGGCCGGGGCGAAACCGACGAACCAGGCGTGCGGATCCTCGCCGTCACCGTGTTCGGCGGTACCTGTCTTACCCGCGACATTGACACCGCTGATCTGGGCCTTCCGCCCGGTGCCGGAGGTCACGACACTTTGCATCATCGTGGTGAGCTTGGCCGCGACCTCGGGAGTGATCGGCTTGCTGAGCACGGTCGGCTCGGTGCGGCTGATCCGTTTCGTATCCGGACCGCGCAGCTCGGAGACGAGATACGGCTTCATGCGGACACCCCCGTTGCCGATCGCCGCGGCCACCTCCGCCATCTGCAACGGCGTCGCCTGGACGTTGAACTGGCCGATCGCTGACTGTGCCGTCTGGGCCCCGTCCAGGTCGTTCGGGAAGATACTGCGTGCCTGCTGGAGGGGGAAGTCCTCGATCGTCGAGTTGAAGCCGAAGGCCTCGGCCTGGGCCCGCACCGCGTCGTCACCCAGTTCGATCCCCAGCTCGCCGAATGCTGTGTTGCAGGAGATGGTCAGTGCGTGGATCAGAGTATCGGTCTCGCCGTCCCCACAGGTTTCCCCGTCGAAGTTGGGTAGCACCGTGGTGCTCTGTGGAAGTGTGAGTTCATCGGGCGCGGGAACCCGGGTGTCCGGCTCGTACCGACCTGACGACAGCGCCGCGGCAGCGGTCACCAGCTTGAACGTGGAACCGGGCGGATAGGTCTGCTGCGCCGGCCGGTTGAGCAGCGGCTGGTTCTTGTCGGTGGACAGCCCCTGGTATGCGTCCGTCGCGGTGGAGCTGCTGTGGGAAGCCACCGTGTTCGGGTCGTAGGTGGGGCTGGTGACCATGGCCAGGATGGCGCCGGTGCGGGGATCAAGCGCGACGACGGCGCCCTTGCGCCCCGCCAGCGCCTCGGTCGCCACCTGTTGCAGGCGCGGAACGATCGTGGTCACGACGGTGCCGCCGCGCCGGTCCTCGCCGCTGAACAGGTCGGTGACCCGGCTGGCGAGCAGACGGTCGTCGTCGCCGGAGAGGAACACGTTCTGAGAGTCTTCGAGGCCCGCGGTTGTGAAGAGCGAGTAGTAGCCGGTGACGTTGGCGTAGAGCTGGCCGGCCGGGTACTGGCGCTGGTACTTGTACTCGTCGTCGACCGGCACCGAAAGTGCGATCTCGGTGTCACCGGCGATGATCCCGCCGCGCTGCCGTTCGAGGCGATCCGCGATCTGGCGGGCGTTGGTCGGCTCCTTCTTGAGCCGGTTGACCTGACCGACCTGAATCCAGTTCGCGTTCACCAGCAGGGCGGCAAACAAGATCATGCAGGCGATGGCGACCCGGCGGATAGGGCTGCTCACGTGGTCTTCACCACCTGCGTCGGGCTTTCGGAGACTGCGCTCGGGTCGAACAGCGGGGCATCCGGGACGGGTTCCTCCAGCCGCCGGGCAGCGTCGCTGATCCGCAGCAACAGCGCGATGATGGCGGCGTTGGCGACTATCGACGATCCACCGTAGGAGACGAACGGCAGCGTCAGACCGGTCAGTGGGATAAGCCGCATCACGCCGCCGACCTGCACGAACACCTGAAGTGCCAGGGTCGCGGACAGGCCGGTGGCCAGCAGCTTGCCGAACGGGTCCTTGGCCCCGAGCGCGGCCCGGATCCCACGCGCCGCGACGAGCGCGTACAGCAGCAGGATCGCCATCACACCGGTCAGCCCGAGCTCCTCGCCCAGGCTGGCCATGATGAAGTCGGTGTTTGCGAAGGGCACCCGCTGCGGGCTTCCCTGGCCGATACCGGTGCCGGTGATGCCACCCGCCGCGAAGCCGTACAGGCCCTGGACGAGCTGGTACGACGTGCTGGACGGGTTGTCCCCGTCGAAGGCGTGCAGCCAGCCGTCGACGCGGATCTGGACATGGCCGAACAGGCTGTGCGCCACCACCGCGCCGAGCATGAACAGCGCGAGCCCGATGGCCACCCAGGACGCCCGCTGGGTCGCCACATACAGGATCACCAGGAACATCCCGAAGAACAGCAGCGACGAGCCGAGGTCCTTCTGGACAACCAGGACGCCGAGGCTGGCCGCCCAGGCGACGAGGACGGGCCCCAGATCGCGGGCGCGCGGGACCTTCATGCCGAGGAAGGACCGCGACGCCACCGACAGCACGTCCCGCTTGTTCACGAGATAGGCGGCGAAGAAGATCATAAGAATGATCTTCGAGACCTCGCTGGGCTGGAACGAGAACGGGCCGACCTTCAGCCACAGCCGGGCGCCGTTGATCGTGGCGCCGATGCCGGGCGCGATCGGTAGCACGAGGAAGACCAGACCGACCAGCCCCGCGGTGTACCCGTACCGGGCGAGGCTTCGGTGGTCCCGCACGACCGCCAGGACCAGGATGAACACCACGACCGCGAGCAGCGTCCACACGAGCTGGGTCTGCGCCGCCCCGGTGGGTACCTCGCCGCCCGCCCGCCGGGCGGCGTCGGCCTTCGCCAGATCGAGCCGGTAGATCATGACCAGGCCGATGCCGTTGAGCGCGGCGACCACCGGCAGCAACACGGGGTCGGCGGCGGGCGCGAAGCGGCGGACGGCGAGATGCGCCAGCGCCCACAGCGAGAAGAAGCCGAGGCCGTAGGTGAAGACCTGGAAGCCGATCGTCCCGTCCCGGGCGAGCGTCAGCGCCGCTAACGCCGCGGTGGCGAGGATCCCCGCGTAGCCGAGCAGAAACAGCTCGCGGCGGCGGTACGGCGGAAGTTCGAGCCCACTCGGTAGCGGGAACCCGGCGAACGTGGCTGTCAGGTCAGCCGACCTGGGCCTGCGGAGTGGGGGGAGGGTCATCGCGTATGCGTGCTCACGGGGAGGTGGGCACGGCCAGCGACGGGCAGCTCGCCAGGGCCTGGGTAACCGCGGACGGGCAGGTGAGGACCACAGTGGGTGACGGATTGGGCCCGGCGTTCTTCGTCTCGGGCGTCGCGGTCGGGGACGGGGACGGCTTCACGGCCGAGTTCCCGTCCTCCTCCGCGCTGGCCGGCCTGGCCAGCTCGGAGACGATCTTTTCGGCATCGTCGAGGTCGTCGGCGGCTATGCCGTGGCGCAGCTCTTCCTGAAACGGTGCGGAGACCTCGGACAGCGGCTGGTGGTGGGACCGCACCGTCGACAGCGAGATGCCGACGATGCTGCCCTTGAGCCCCTGGAACACCGCCACGCGGTCGTCATCGACGCCGACGTAGTACTGGCCCCGCACATAGGTCCAGCCGGCGGCCGCTCCCGCGACCACCAGCACCAGCACCACCGTCGACACGAACAGCCGGCGCCGGCCCCCACCGCTCGCCAGGGCTCGTTCAGGGTCCTCGTCGGCCTCGTCGCCGCCGTCGTCGGAACCACGCCGGTGGAAGCCGGTGCGGCCGATGCGGGCAGCCTTCGCCGCCGCCGACTCACCGTCGGCGTTACGCGGGTTCGGGCCGGACCGGGCCGCCGCGGCGCCAGGCACCACCCGCTTCTCCGCCGCCGCGCCCGCCACGAGCGGTGAGTCGTCCGCCAGCGTGTCGTCCAGGACGTCCGCGACGACCACGGTGATGTTGTCCGGCCCGCCGCCCTTGAGCGCCAGCTCGACCAGCCGGTCCACCGCGTCCTGCGGCTCGGGGAGCAGCAGCGCCTCCAGGATGGTCTCCTCGCTGACCACACCGGAGAGCCCGTCGGTGCACAGCAGGTACCTGTCCCCGGCGACCGCCTGGCGGATGGAGAGGTCCGGATCGACCTCGCGGCCGTCAAGCGCCCGCATCAACAGGGACCGCTGTGGATGGGTGTTCGCCTGCTCCGGGGTGATGCGGCCCTGGTCGACCAGATCCTGGACAAGGGTGTGGTCATGGGTGATCTGCGAGAGCTCTCCGTCGCGCAGCAGGTAGGCACGGGAGTCGCCGACGTGCAGCAGCCCGAGATGGTCTCCGGAGGAGAGCATCGCCGTCACCGTCGTGCCCATCCCGTCGAGAGCACTGTTCTCGATCGCCATGTCACGCAGACGCCTGTTGGCGTCCCGGACCGCCTCGGACAGCTCCTCGAGCAGGCTCGCGGGCTCGACGTACCCGTCGAGCTCGGCCAGCCGGGAGATGACGGTCGAGCTCGCGACCTCACCCGCGGCATGACCACCCATGCCGTCGGCAACCGCGAGCAGGCGGACTCCCGCATAGGCGGAGTCCTCGTTCCCTTCTCGGACATGCCCGATGTCCGAGCGGACGGCGAAGTGAAGCCTGAGGCTCACCGGTGAAGCTCCAGGACGGTCTTCCCGATCCTGACCGGCGCGCCGAGAGGTACCGGCATGGGACTCGTCACCTTCGTGCGGTTGAGGAATGTGCCATTGGTGGAGCCAAGATCCTCGACGAACCACTGCCCGTCGTGAGGAACGAGTCTCGCATGCCGTCCTGACGCGAAGTCATCCTCGAGGACCAGAGTCGAGTCCGGTGCCCGTCCGATGGTGATTCCCTCGGGACCCAGTGGGATTGTTGTGCCTGCAAGGTGTCCCTTTGTGACCACGAGGCGGGTCGGGGTCGCATCGGCGGCCGGCGGCGCGGGCGGTGGCGGCCGCGGGTCCTGCCGGGGCGGCCGGACGCGGGCCGGTGGCCGCCCCGCCGGCGCCGGTGCACGGGCCGCGACCGGCTGGCGGCGGCGCTGGCGTTGCGTCGGGCCGAACATGTCCAGCCGCACAGCACGAACCGCGACCAGGACGAAGCCCCAGAGCAGAGCCAGGAAGCCGATCTTCACCAGCAGGAGGACAAGCTCGCTGGGCTCGGTGGGGTCCACAGCTACCAGCCCCCACGGCGGCCGTCGTCACCGTAACGCTCTGCCGGCCCGCCAGCGCGGCGGGAACCGTGGGAACCGGCGTCGTCGACCGGCTCCAGGGCCTCCAGGCCGTCGTCGGATCGAGCGGCCGGACGCTGCCGGGGATCCGGCTGGGAGCGGTACATCTCATCACCACCCGCGTCTCTCGCGCCGCCAACGGATGACTCGGCACGATAGCCGCGACCGCGTTCACGCTGCGGATCACGCCCATGACCCGGGCCCCGATCCGACCCGGCACCCGGCCAGCCACCACGGTCACCGCCGCGCGGCGGCGGCGGACCGTTGTCGCGGAATCGGGCGGACGGGCCTTCGCGGTACTCGTCGGCTCCGTAGCTGTCGGGGCGTGGGCCGCCGTCGCGTCGGGCCGGTCGAGGGCCGGAGTCGTCGCGGAATCGGGCCGATGGGCCTTCGCGGTACTCGTCGGCTCCGTAGCTGTCGGGGCGTGGGCCGCCGTCGCGTCGGGCCGGTCGAGGGCCGGAGTCGTCGCGGAATCGGGCGGACGGGCCTTCGCGGTACTCGTCCCCACCACGCCCCGGACGGTCGGCGAACCCCGGCCCACGGCCACCGGGCGGTGGAGTCGGACTGCGCCGACCTGGCGAGGTCGGCTGGTGCGGATCGAACGGCGGCGGCGTCCGCTGGTCGGCCGGCGCGAGCCCGGGGCGGCCCGGCGGGTTGGACGCACGGGCGGCCGGTGGCGGTGTGCGCGCACCCCGTGGGCCGCCGCCGCGGGACTCCTCCCGGCGAAACTCCACGATCGCGGTGCCGAGCTCGACGCGGTCGCCGTTCATCAGCTTCACCTGGGTCGCCGCGCGCCCGTTCACGAGGCTGCCGTTGGTGGAGCCCGCGTCCACGTAGAGGAACTGCCCGTCCGGCAGCCGGCGGATCTCGCCGTGCCGGCGGGACACCCCGGTGTCGTTGAGCCGGATGTCGCACTCGACGCTGCGGCCGATCACTGTGATCTCCGCGTCCAGCGGATACTCCCGCTCGCCGCTGGCGCCACCGGCAGCCCGCGTCGTGATCAGCAGATGCGGAGTGCCCGGCGCGGCGGGGCGGCGGGGACCTGCCCGGCGACCACTGACCACCGCCGGATCGGCCGAGGCGACGCTGCTGCGGATACGGAAGACGCCGATGTCGAGATCGTCGGCCTCCGCGAGCCGAACGGTCACCGGGCCGACGAAGGTGTAGCGCTGCTCCGCGGCGTGCTCGCGGACCATCTCGGCCAGCCCGTCGCAAAGCTCGCGGGTATAAGGGGCCAGCCGGGCGAAGTCGCCCCCCGCCAGCTCGACGGCGAACTCGTTCGGGACCAGAACCCGGTTGGAGCTCTGCGCGCGCCGATCGTCGGTCTCCCGAGCGAGCGCGCTGGCGATCTCGACAGGTTCGACCCCGCCCTTGAAGACCTTCGCGAACGCACCCTCGACGAGGCCGCCCAGGCGCCGCTCGAAGCGCTGGAGCACGCCCATGCCCGACCTCCCTTCTCCCGGTCTGTGAGATCGTATGCCCACCGACGGGTCCGTCCCACGGCTCGGCAGCTTGACATGGCAACCCGGTCAGCCGGGGGGCGTTGCCCGAGTGCACCGCCCACGTGATAGCGTGTGCCACGACAAGTTGATAGTCCCACTCGGGCGAGTGGCGGAATGGCAGACGCGCACGGTTCAGGTCCGTGTGTCCGAAAGGACGTGGGGGTTCAAC
Organism: Parafrankia irregularis; assembly: GCF_001536285.1. NCBI lineage: Bacteria > Bacillati > Actinomycetota > Actinomycetes > Frankiales > Frankiaceae > Parafrankia > Parafrankia irregularis. The sequence continues at coordinate 46,646 of NZ_FAOZ01000014.1, forward strand.
TCCCCCCTCGCCCACGAGCTGGCTCGTCGTGGTCGTCGAACTTTGTTCGGCTTCCCGGCGGGCCGCGATTTTTTCGGGGGGGCGACCCCCCGAGTGTCTCGCTTCGCTCGACCAGCGTGCGGTTCGGGGTCGGTGTGGTGGGGCTGACCACCTGGTTCGGGTGAGCGGCGGCGGTTTTGGGCTCGTCGTGGTCGTCGAACTGGCTCGTCGTGGTCGTCGAACTTTGTTCGGCTTCCCGGCGGGCCGCGATTTTTTCGGGGGGCGACCCCCCGAGACCCCCCGCGGTCTTGCGGGGGTCGTTGTGGTTGCGGGTCTTTGGGCGGTTTCCCAGTAGGCGTGATGTCTGTCGGGGGCTGGTTGCCTGAGGCCTCCCAGAGCCTTCCACCCCAGGCGTCCGAGCAGTGCGGTGCTCCGGTGGCTCGTTGGTGTTGATCGGCGATTTTTGGTGGGTGTGCCGGCGGGCCTTTTCTGCGCGATGATGGCGGAGGCCTGGGGGGAACGTCATGAGAGCATCGGTGTCTCCGCGCAGTAGCGTGCTGGTCGCTCTCGCTGTTGCCGTTTCCGTCGGCGGAACCGTGATCGCACGCCGCCGCGGATATGCCGTCGGTGGCCGGACGATCGTCCGCTGCCGTCAGGGCCACCTCTTCACAACCGTGTGGATCCCCGGAGTGTCACTGAAGGCGATTCGTCTCGGTTGGCTGCGGTACCAGCATTGCCCGGTGGGCCACCACTGGACGTTTGTCAGCCCGGTCCGGGCGAGCGATCTCACCGACGCGGACCGGGCTGCCGCTGCCGTCCTGGACACGTCCGTCCCGTAGTGCGTGAAGGGCCGGGTGGAGACCTTCGTCGAATCGGCGGGTGTCGGTCGGGTCAGCGGGCGGTTGTCGTGGTCAGGCCGAGAGGTGGCTGGTCGGGGCAGGACTGCAGGACCCCGCGCATCGCGGTGGCCTCAGGCTGCTCGACCCAGAGACCGTAACGGGCCTTCAGCCCGACCTGGCGGGCCACATATGCGCAGCGCGCCCCCGGGCTCGGCGGCAGCCACTCGGATGCGTCCTGGTCGCTCTTGGCCTGGTTGGTCGGGCCGTCGACCGCCAACAGGTTCTCCGGGTCGTTCGCGAAGGCCAGCCGTTCCTGGTCGGACCATTCCAGCGCCCCCGTGCGCCAGGCGTCGGCCAGCGCTACGACATGATCGATCTGCACCGCCGAAGCGTTGCGTTCGCGGTTGAAACGTATCGTGCGAGTTGTATACGGATCCCTGAGCTCGCCAGTCAGGACGATGCAGTCATCCGACCGGCGGGTGGTGATGCTGCGAAGATCGCGGTGAAGGATGTCGTTGCGGGTGTCGCACCCGTTCTGATCGACGTCTGACCAGGCGGTACCGAACTTGTCGCGCCGATAGGCGGGCGAGTTGTCGGCCGCTCGGACGGACAGTGTGCCGAGCAGTTCCAGCGCCGATCCGGCCCCCGCCCCCGGTGCGTTTTCGTCACCGAAGCCGGCCGTGCCTGGGGTGGCGGAGGTGGTGGGTGTTCCCGAGGCGACGTCGAGTACCTCGCCGCAGCCGCTGGCCAGAAACGCGAGGAGAACCGCGACCAGGACGCCGGCTCCCCGTGGCAGCGGGCCGGATGCCGATCGGCTGCCCTGCACAGCAGCGGTTGGCTGCGTTTCCACTCATGTCCCCGATCTGCCTGGCCCGGCGGTATGCCTGCTGCGCCCGTCTGCGGGACGTGATGGTCGACTTTCCCTCGCGGAGATCACCGTAACCTGCGGTGTGGCAGACCCCACGGCCGGACGGACCTGAAGCCGGACAGGGAGGTGCTTGGGCCAGCCGGCGGCGGTGGCGTCAGGGGGTGATCACGACGCCGAGGCTCTCGGGCCGTTCGTGTAGCTCCAGCGACTTCGCCTTCTCGTCGGCCGGGATGTCGAAGACAAACGTGCCGGTGACCGTGTCGCCGGGTTTGATGGTGTCCCAGATACCGCCGTTCAGGCTCGGGTAGAACCGCGCAACAAAATCGGCGGAATGGCGTTCACCGGCCGATGTTGTCAGATACTGCTTCGAGCTTTCCAACAGACGGGCGGTCGTTCCCCTGTTTGTGACCGTGATATCCACCAGGCAGAACTGCCCAGTGGCTCGGCGCGCGAGAAACGATTCGCCGATCTGATGTTCACCACATTTGATCTTGTTTGCGCGAAATTCCAGCTGGTCGTCGCGGACCGGTGAACCCACCTTCGCCGTCCTGGGCGCGGTCGGCGCCTGGGCGGACTCGCTCCGGTCTCCGGACCGGAGGTCATTCGCCCCGCCGTCGGAGTCGGCACCGGTGATCGAGCTGATGAACCACGCCGCGAGGACCACGACGAGGGCTACGGCGGCGAACCCGAGGATGCGCTGCGGGGTGAAGCGCGGCGGACGTGACTGATCAGGAAACGCGTCAAGGCCGGGAGGATGGTGTGGACCACCGCCCGGTGAGCGTGCCGCGGGCCAGCCTCCGGCGGGCTGCCCCGCGCCTGCGGCTCCGGAGAACGACGGCGCCCCGGCCGGGACGGGAACCGGCAGCCCCCCCGGCTGCGGCGGGCCGGCCGGCGCCGCGCCGGCGTTCGGACGAGCGGCGCCGGCGGCCGCGCCGCTCGGTCGGCCATGCGGTCCCAACTGGCTGGGTGGCCGGGCCACGGGTGGTTGCCACCTGCCCGGGCGCGCGGCCCGCCAGCGGTCCCCTCGACCGCGTGGCGGTGGCGGTGGGGGCGGGGCACCCGGGCCCACCCCGATCCGCCTGTCGATGGACTCCGCCGGTTCGGCCCGGCGCAGCGACACGTTCGGCAGGCTCACGCCCTGCGTCAGGTGCAGCAGTTCCTCGGCCTCGTCGACGGCGGTGGGGCTCGGCCGCCACGCCCGGTCCTCGCCGCTCTCCGAAGGCTGCGTGGGCGGTAGCGCGATGAGGCTCAACAGCAGGTCGCGCGCGCTCGGCCGGGCGTCGGGGTTCTTGGCGAGGGCGGCGGCCACCAGGGGTTTCAGGCTCGGTGAGAGCCCGACGAGATCCGGCTCCCGGCCGACGATGCGGGTGCTCAGCTCGAGGTCGGTTCCGGTACCGAACGGATGGCGGCCGGTGCCCGCGAAGGCCACCAGGATGCCCCAGGTGAAGACGTCCGCCTCCGGCCCGATCGGCTGACCGTTGACCTGCTCGGGTGCCATCCAGCCAGCGGAGCCGAAGCCCCAGGCGGTCGGCTTGGCCTTCGCCCCCTCCAAGGCCTGCGCGATGCCGAAGTCGATGACCCGTGGGCCGGACATCGACAGCAGGACGTTGCTCGGCTTGAGGTCGCGATGCACGAGGCCGGCGCTGTGAATGGCGGTGAGCGCCGTCGCCACGCCGACGGCGAGCCCGGTGAGGGTCGACCCGCTGATCGGGCCGTTCTCCACGGCGTGGTCCAGCCGGACACCGTCGATGAACTCGGTCACCAGGTAGGGGGCTGCGGCGTCGGGATCAGCGTCGAGCACCTCGGCGGTGCAGAATGGCGCGACTCGGCGGGCGGCGTCGACCTCCTGGCGGAACCGTCGACGGAACTCCTCGTCGGCCGCGAGGTCAGGTCGGACAATCTTGACGGCGACCCGCCTGCCCGCGGTCTCGGAGAGGTAGACCGTGCCCATGCCACCCGCGCCGAGGCGGCGCAGCAGGCGGTACGGGCCGATCACTCGGGGCTCGTGCGGGTGCAGGGTCTCGCCGGGAGGCGTCAGGCCTTCCGGTTGTCCGCGCGCCGCCGGGGCGTGTTCCCCGTTGTGATCCACTATGACGTTCCACCTTCGGTGCCGGGGTAGCGGCGTCTATGGTCTGTCCGCAGTCTGCACCAACACGTGGGCGGCTCCGGCCGGCCCGAAGCTATGGCCGGATTTTCCGACTACGCGGCGGGGCACCGTCCGCGTGGAGTGGACGGAACTGCCGTCACTGTCGTCGATACACGACCAGATGGGCGGTCTGCCGGAATCTCGTAGTCGTTGATCCGACAGGTTCGCCGGTGCCCCGTCGCGCGCGCCGCCTGCCAGGGCGTATCTGTGCCGCACGGCCGCGCTGTGACGGATCGTCCGCCGTGGCGGACCGCGGTGTCCTGCGGGAGACCACGGTGTCCTGCGGGGCAGGGCGTGATCAACGGTGCGCGGGCGTGAAACCATGGGCAGCCCGGTTCGGGACGATCCGGACCGCGGCTGACTGCTCGGGGCGGTCCGTCCCGGAAGCCGATGCCGTTGGCGGCCGGCCAGGCCCCGGAAGTGGGAGAGCGTGCGGATGATCGACACCCACGGCCCGTGGCTTGACTGCCCGTGGTGCGGCGGCCGGGTGCCGCTGGCCTACCTCGCCCCGTCGGACGAGGAGCCCGGCGCCGCTGCCGGGGTCTGCACGGAATGCCGGCGGCGGGTGACCATCACGCCGCCGGACGACCCCTTCGCCCCGGCGCGCTGACGTCCGCGCCCGGAGCCGATGAACCGGCCGGAGCATTCGGGCTGGGCCAGGCCCCCGCACCTGACCCAGCGTGGCGGCCAGGTCGGCCTCGACGGCCTGGCGTGCCTGGCGTGCCTGGCCGGCCAGCCGGCAGGTTACGTGCCTGGCCGGCCAGTCGGCAGGTTGTCAGCGTTCGAGCTCGTTGGCCACCGCGTGGACGACCTTGGCGACCTTCTGCGCCGCCCTCCGGTCCGGATAGCGGCCCCGGCGGAGATCGCGCTGGACGTCGTCCAGGATCTTGATCATGTCTTCGACCATGCTGTGCAGTTCGTCCGGGCTGCGCCGAGCCGCGTTCGCGGCGGCCTTGGCGACGGACGGGGGAGCGGCCAGAATCCGTACCGACAGGGCCTGGTCCCCGCGGCGCCCGGCGGCCACGCCGAACTCGACCCGGTCGCCGGGCTTGAGCCGGTCGACGCCGGCTGGCAGGGCCGCCTTGTGGACGAAGACATCGTCGCCGTCGTCACGGCTGAGAAAACCGAAACCCCTGTCAACGTCGAACCACTTGACTTTGCCGGTGGGCACGGGCGACCTCGTTCTGCGTTGCGGATCGGTGGGTTGACGCGCGGTGACGAAGTCCCAGGCTATCGGGCCTCTGCGCCAGGTGTAGTCGCTTCGCGGACGATGACACTGCGTGGTCGGAGCGGCCGGGCCGCCCCTGCTGGAGGCACTGGGACGTACCTGCAGGTCCGACGTGTGTGGGATCGCGGAATACCGACGAATTGACCGCATTAATCGGTTCTTCCTGCCCCTGTCGACGTTACGGAAGGCGTGCCCGGGGCAGGACGCCGGGCGTAGGGCGGGCTGGATCCGTCCGATCTTTTTGAGGAGTGTGATTGTGATGCCGAAGCTTGGCCACGACCTCGACTTCCGTGACGCCGGCGCATTCTCCGAGGCCGAGGACAGCCGTCGTCGGGATGCGAAGGCGCACGCCAGTGGCGGTCCCGTTGATCCCGAGGCGATGCGGCACGCCGACGGTCTCACCGTTTCCGCCGAGGAGGCGGCCGCCTATCGGGAGCACGTGGAACGGGGCGCCCGCCAGAAGGGCGAGGGCGCGCCGATCTTCTGACCTCACGAGGCGCCTGCGCCGCACAGCCGCCGTGCAGCCGGCGCACAGCCGCCGGGCAGCACCGCACAGCCGGTGCACAGCACCGCACAGTCTCCACGGCGCCCGGCAGTCCGGGCGCGGACTATCCGCCCGGCGAGAGCAGCTCGTTCATCGAACCGGAGCGGAATCCGCGCGGATCCACCTCCGCGCGAGCGAACCCGGCGTCGACCACCAGGGCCAGCAGCTCGGGGTGGGCCGCCAACTCGGCGGTGCGCTCGGGATCGACCTCGATCCGGGCCAGCTCACCCAGATCACGCACCCGCAGGTCGCGGATCTTCAGGCCCGCCTCGGCGATGGCCAGGCGCAGGGCCGACTCGGCCCGCTCGACTCTTGCCAACCGGGCCGGGCTGACCTGCACCCCGTAGGCGATCCGGCTTGCCAGGCAGGCCGCCGCCGGCTTGTCCCAGGTGGGCAGCTCCCACTGCCGGGACGCCGCACGGACCTGGGCCTTCGTCAGGCCGGCGTCGAGCAGCGGGGTACGCGCTCCCCGGCTCGCGGCGGCGCTGATACCGGGACGGAACCCGGCGACCGCGTCATCGGCGTTCGTGCCGGTCACCACGTGTGCCAGACCCAGCTCGGTGGCCAGCGGGGCGAGCGTGGCAATCAGCTCAGACTTGCAGAAATAGCAGCGGTTGGCGTCGTTGGCCCGGTACGCCGGGTTGCTCATCTCGTCGGTTCGCGGCAGGAGGTGGCGAACGCCGAGGTCGGCGGCGAACCGGCGGGCCGCGGACAGCTCGTTCGCCGGCAGCGAAGCGGAGACGGCGGTGGCGGCGACCACCGAGGCGGGCCCCAGCGCACGCACCGCCGCGGCCAGCAGCAGCGCCGAGTCGGCGCCGCCGGAGAAGGCGACCAGCACCGAGCCGAGCTCCTCCAGCCGCGTCCGCAGCGCTTCCAGACGTCGCTGCAGGATCTCGCCGTCGAGCCAGGCCGGGAAGGTGGCCAGGTCGTCCAGCACGACGTGCGCGCCGGCCGCGGAGAGCTCGTCGGGCGGGCAGGGGCCGGTTGCGACCGCCACCGCCGTCGCACCGCCGCTGTGTGCCCCGCGGACGTCCCCGACGTGGTCGCCGACGAAGACGTCGACTCCGTGCTCGCGGATCGCCTCGCCCTTGGCCTCCGCGAACAGCCACCCCGCGACGTCGTCCACGGTGAGCCCGATGTGCGCCAGGCTGGCCTCGGCCAGCGGACCGCTCTTGGCGGTGACCACCACGGCCCGCCCGCCGGCCGCCCGCACGGCCGCGACGGCCGCCGCCGCGTGCGGCATCGCGACGGATACCGGGACCGCGTGCACCGGATAAAGCTCGCGATAGCGGACCGCCTGACGCGCCACCTCGTCCGCGGGGAACCAGCGGGCGAGCTCCTCTTCGAGCGGTGGGCCGAGCCGCCGGACCGCGGCCTCGCCGTCGATCGTGACGCCGGTCTCGGCGGCCAGCGCGGCGAAGGCCGCGACGATCCCGCGCCGGGCGTCCAGCAGCGTCATGTCCAGGTCGAAGCCGACGACCAGGGTGGATGTTCTCCAGGGGGACACTCGGTGAGCCTAACCAGCGTCATGGGCGCACCGCCCGAAGCCGGTAGGGTCCGCGAGTGTGACCAGGGTTGTGGTGGATGTGATGCTCAAGCCGGAGATCCTTGACCCGCAGGGCCAGGCGGTGCTTACCGCGCTGCCCCGGCTCGGCGTGAGCGGGATCAGCGGGGTTCGCCAGGGCAAGCGGTTCGAGCTCGACCTGGACGGTGAGGCCGACGCCGAGGTGCTCGCCCGCATCGAGCACCTCGCGTCGACGCTGCTCGCCAATCCGGTGATCGAGGACTACGTCGTCCGGGTGGAACAGACGTCATAGCCCGGGAACGAACGTCGTGGCCGGGAACGAACGTCGTTGCGCAGAACGGACGGCTGGCTGCATAACGGACGTCGTCGCCCACGCCGGTCGCCGGTCGCCGGCCGCCCCGTGTGGGGTGGCCGGCCCCCGGTGCTAGCGAACGGTGGGCGCGAGGGATGTCTCACTGATCATCGGGCGCCCGGCGGCCTGCCAGGCGAGCATTCCGTCCTCGAGGTTGCGCGCCTGCCACCCGCCACGGGCCAGGTAAGCGGTGACCTCGGCGGACCGCCGCCCGGAGCGGCAGACGACGACGACATCCCGATCCTGGGGGACCTCGTTGATACGAGCCAGGAAGTCGCCCATGGGGATGTGGATCGCGCCGTCGATGTGACCGGCGGCCCATTCGTCCGGCTCACGCACGTCGACGAGCAGCGGGCCACCCTCGGCGGGCAGCTGGACGGGAAGCTCCGGCACGGTGACAGTTGGTATCTGCTGGGGACTCACAGCGCCATCCTGCCACCCGTCGCGGCGAACAGTTGATGGGCCGTCACGCTACTTGAGCAGCTTCGACAACCGCCGGTCGGCCAGCGGACGTCCATCTGTCTGGCAGGTCGGGCAGTACTGCAGCGAGCGGTCGGAGAAGGAGACCTCCCGGATGGTGTCCGCGCACCGCGGGCAGGGTAGCCCGGTCTGGCCATGCACCTTCAGCCCCAGCTTCTTCTCCGCCTTGAGGTCGGCGGCGGCGAGGCCGCGGGCGGCGTCCGCTGCGTCGCGCAGCATCCCGGTGACGGCCGCGTGCAGCTGGTCGACCTCCGTGGCGGTCAGCGCCGTGGCGGGCCGGAACGGCGAGAGCCGGGCGACCCAGAGGGCCTCGTCCGAGTAGGCGTTGCCCACCCCGGCGATCTTCGACTGGTCGGTGATGACGCCCTTGATCTGCGCCCGCCCCGACTCGGCGAGCAACGCGGCGAGGACGTCCCGGGTGAACTCGGGGGAGAGCGGATCGACGCCGAGCCGGCTGATGCCGTCGACCTGCGCGGGGTCGCGCACCAGGTAGACGGCCAGCCGCTTCTGCGTGCCGGCCTCGGTGAGGTCGAAACCGGAACCGTCGGTGAAGACCACGCGCAGTGCCAGCGGACCCCGGCCGGGCCTGGCCGGGGTCCGCGGCTGCTTCGCCTTCCACTGCAGCCACCCGGCGCGGGCGAGATGGGTGACCAGGTCGAGCCGCTCGCCGTCGGCCGCGGCGAACACGAGGTCGAGGAACTTGCCGTGCCGCTGCACGGTCACCAGCGCCGCGCCGACCAGCGTGGAGAAGGGTGGGTCGAACGTCTTCAGGGCGTTCACCGCGACCGGCTCGACGCGAGCCACGGTCAGGTCGGCAGCGGTCTCCCGCAGGAAGGCCGCCAACGCCTCGACCTCGGGAAGCTCCGGCATGAACGCCAGTGTCGCACCGGAGCGGACAGCCGGGTCAGATTCGCGGGGGCCACGTGTCGAGGGACCCGGGCGGGAGCGCGGGCACGAGGCCGGCGGCCACCGCCCGCCCGAGAAGCTCACCGACCGCGGCCATGCCCTCGTCACCGAGATCGAGCGAGAAGTCGTTCACATAGAGCTCGATGTGCGCGTTGACGACGTCCGGTGCCATCTCCTGCGCGTGTTCGATCACGAAGGAGGCGCTCGCGGACCGGTCGGCGAAGGCGGCCGCGACGCTCGCCCGGACCAGCTCCGAGAGCGCGGCCGGGTCCAGCCCGCGGCGGCCCAGGATGCCGCCGAGCGGAATCGGCAGCCCGGTGTGGCCCTCCCACCAGTCGCCGAGATCGGCCACCGCCGTCAGACCGTAGGACGGGTAGGTGAAACGAGACTCGTGGATGACGAGCCCCGCGTCGAACCGACCGTCGCGCACCGCGGGCATGATCTGATCGAAGGGCAGGACCTCGATCGAGCCGACGCCGAGCTTCTCCGCCCACAGCCGGAACAGCAGGTAGGCCGTGGTGCGGGTGCCCGGGATGACGACCGAGGCGCCGCGCAGGTCCGTCCGCCCCGCGGTCAGGACGAGCGGACCACACCCGCGGCCCAGCGCGCTGCCCGCCCTGAGCAGGCTGTACTTGTCGAGCAGCCACGGCAGCGCCGCGTACGACACCTTGACCAGGTCGTCCAGGCCCTGGGCGGCGCGGGCGTTCAGCACATCGATGTCGGCGAAGGTCGTCGACACCGCGGGCGCCGCGGGCACCAGGCCGTGGATCAGCGCGTGGAAGGCGAAGGTGTCGTTCGGGCAGGGGGAGATCGCGAGGGCCAGCGTGTCGGCGGCCGGTGAGCTGCCCGCGGAACTGGCCGTTGCCGCGGCGGATGACGTACCCATGCCGAGCCTCCTCGATCCGTCCTGCCCGTTGTTCCCCTGCCCCGTTGTTCCCCTGCCGGGTCCGTCAGGCCCGTCGGGCCGCTGGACCCGTCGCCGACGGGTCCAGCGCTGCTGGGTCCGTCCTACTCGGCGTCCACGACGGGCACCAGGCCCTCCGGGTGCGCGACGAGCGCCGCGGCCGCTGTGCGAAGGCTGCCCAGCGCCGCCTGCATGTTCCAGGACGCCCGGTCCCGCCGCCCGACCAGATTGCTGATCGCCCGGATCTCGATCACCGGCACTCCGAAGGCCCCGGCCGCGACGCCCACAGCGTGGCCTTCCATCGCCTCCGCGATCGGATCCAGCCGCGCCGTGAAGGTGGCGGCCCGCCGCTCGGTTCCGGTGACGGTCGACACGGTGATGACGGTGCCGCTGACAATTCTGCGCCCAGTGACGCCCAGCACCGATGTCATCCGCCGCACCAGGCCCGGGTCGGGCCGCACCGTCGACGATCCCAGCCCCAGGTCATCCATGGTCAGGAACGCGCCGGTCGGAGCCGAGCTGGCCGGTGGACCCGGCTGGGCCGCCGGTGCTCCGGCGGGATGGAATCCCAGGTTGCGGTCCATCTCACTGATCCTGACCGGGGGGATGACTTCGGCCGGCTCGTCGAGCCCGGACTCGGCGCCCAGGTCGGCCGCGACCATCTGGTCGGCGATGACCAGGTCGCCGATCTCGGCCCAGCCGCGGAACCCGCCCGCGACCCCCATCGCGATGACCAGCCCGAACGGCTCGCCCGCCGCGCTCGCGACGGACAGCGCCACCGCGGTTCCGGCGGCGGCCGCCGCACCGGCCGGACCGGCCGCGAGCACGGTCACCGGGCCACGCCGCCGGCCGACATACGGGCCGAGGGTCGAGGTGGTCAGCAGCTGCCGGTCCCAGTCCGGAGAGACGAGCCCCCCGGGGCCGGACGGGGTGCGTGCGCGGCTGCGCGACCAGCTCCCCATCAGACCGGCGCACACCGCGTCCGCCTCGGCGTTCACCGCGGTGACGATGAGGGTGCGGGTCATGACCCGTTCAAGATCATGTTGTGGATGTGTCCTTCGTGTGCCGTCGTGCCGATGGGCTGCCGGCTGCGGGCAGGCGACCGTGCCGGACGGCGAAGTAACGCCACGATGCCTGGGAGGTGGTGCAAACCGGACTAGTTGACGGACCCTAGCACCGCGATCGACCCTCCGTGGTTCTGTGTACGCCATGTGATTTCGTCGTCACGACAAGTATGCGATCTGGGCTTCCGGGCAAGATCTGATGACGGTGCTCGCTGCGACCTGCGACCTCGGGATGTCGCTGCTGCCGAGCAAGGTCTGAGGGAGATGGTCGCCGGGGGCGCGGGGGAGCAGAGCGGAATCCCGATAAGTGGCGGATTCGGGGCCACCAGCATTGGCCTGGCGGTCCGAGGTCCGTGTCCATTCGCCGCACGGCCGCACGGCCGCACGCCGGGCATCCCTGCTGTCGCGCCGCCGTGCCGCGCAGGCAGTTCACATCAAGGGAGGTAAAAGGGGCGAGGAGCGACCTGGCAATCCGCAAGAGTTGAGGATCGTGGTCGTTTTTACGACCACGATCCTCAACTCTTGCCCAGCAGCAGTCGCAGGCCGAGGCTCGGCGTGGCGCCTACGGCGAACTGAACGAACGCCGATGGTGTCTAGTGCTGGCGACCACGGCGTGCGCGGCCACGTCCCGGGTGGTCGCCTACCGGCCGCGGCGGATCCGGCGCCGCGGGTTCGGGGCCGGGCGGGTCCGCCGCCGGCACGCCGAGATCCGGAACGGTGTGATCGGGCACGGTGCAGTCGGGCAGGCTGAGATCTGGAACGGTGCGATCGGGAACCGTGAGATCAGGCACGGTGAGATCCGGAAGCGTCGGGTTTCCGGCCGGCGACCGTGCGCCCCGCGGCCAGCCCCGCGGATCACGCCACCCGACCGGGACGTCGGCGCGCTGGTCGGGGGTGACGCCGACCGGGCCGGGATCGGCCATGGCCGTCACGGCGTAGCCGTCGCGGCCGGTCGCTGGCAGAGGCCCGCCGGTCGGGTGCGCGGCGCCTGTCGGGTGCGGGGTTGCTGGCGGGTGCGGCGTGGCCGGTGGGTGCGGTACGGCCGGTGGGACATGGAAGTCTGGCGTGGCCGGTGGTGCCAGGAGGTCTGGTGGGGCCGGTGGGCCAACCGGGGCGGCGGCCGACGCAGTCCGCACCTGCCGCTCGCGGGCGTGTGCCCTGGCCTGGCGCAGGGCACGGGCCTGCAGGATCAGAGTCAGCCCGACGGCTGCGGCCGCGAGGGCGAAACCGAGCGCTCCAGGCATCTCGATCAGCCCCAGCGCTCCGCCGAGAACCCAGCCGAGCTGCAGCGCTGTCTCCGAGCGGGCGAAGGCGGAGCCGCGGGTGTCCTCCACGATGTCGCGCTGGATGATCGCGTCCAGGGCGAGCTTGGCCATCGAGCCGGCGGTCATCGCCGCCAGCGCCGCCACCAGCGAAGTCAGCCGGGTGTAGGTCACCGCGGCCAGCAGGCAGCCGCTTGTCGGCAGCAGCAGGCTCAGCACCAGGATGCCCTCCGGGCGGCGGCGGCCGAGCCGGCCACCGATCAGCACGCCGATGCCGCTACCGACACCGGCGGTCGCCGCCAGGGCGCCGAGCCAGAGGTTGTTGCCGCCGTTCGTTCGCAGCAGGAAAGCCAGATAAAAGGTGAGAAAGCCCACCAGGCCGCGCAACACGAGCGTCGCCCGCAGCGCTACCGGAAGAGCGCCGAGCACCGCCACGACCCGGTTCCGCAGGTTGCCTCGCCGGCGCGGACCGGTCAGCTCGCGCAGCGTCCGCTCGCCGGCGGCGGAGTCGACATGACCGGGCAGGTTGAAGGCGAGCAGAACGCCGGCCATGTAGACCAGTGCGCAGACCCGTAGAACCCACGGATAGCCGACGAATGGGATGTTGGCCAACCCAAGGCCCAGCGGGGCGACGATCGCGCCGGCCACGATGTTGACCAGTGAGATCCGTGAGTTGACTTTCACCAGGGTCAGTTCCGACGGTGTGACGCGCGGAACAACAGCGCTGCGAGCGACACCAAAGGCCCGGGAGAGCACGAGCAGACCCAGCGCGAGCGGGTAGACGGCGAGACCGTCGAGGGCACCGGCGAGCTGCCAGGCCAGCAGACAGCGCCCCAGGCAGATGGCCGCGAGCGCGGTGCGCCGGCCGTAGGCGACCCGGTCCAGCAGCGGACCCACGATCGGCGCCAGCAGGGCGAACGGAACCATGGTGATCAACAGGTACAGCGCGACCTTGGAACGGGCCTCACCGGTCGGTACCGCGAAGAACAACGATCCGGCCAGTGCGACTGTGACAAGCGCATCACCGGCCGCGTTGACGAACGACAGCTCGGTCAACGAGGAGAGCCCGGACTGTTGCGCGCCGTCGCGGCGAATGGTCGCACGCAGGCGGTTCACTCCCTGGGTGAGCGTGCTTCCGAACTTCACCCTGACGAGTCTGCTCGCCGTCACCGCCCGAGACCACGACCACATCGGGCGGGGCGGCAGTCGGTGAGTGAGAATACGTGCGTGGAAACACTCGACGTTCGCTCCGAGTCGGCTGGGACTCGTGCATCTCGGGCCCCGTCGTCAGGCGCCGACGGGCCGGCAGCCGACACCGCGGCGGATCACAGTGAGGCCACTGGGCCGGCTGCATCGGGCTCGACGGATTCGACCGGCTCGACGGATTCGACCGGCTCGACGGACTCGGCACCGACGCGGCCCACGCGCCGCCGGTCGCCCCGTCGTGCCCGTGCGGCGTCTGACGCGGCCGGCACCGAGCCGGCTGTCGAGCCGGCCGCCGGCGTTACCGCCGCGCAGCCCGCGGCGGCCGTGAAGGGCGAGCCGGCCGTGAAGGCCGAATCCCCGGCGGCAGTGGAGTCCGGAGCGGCCGGTGAAGCTGCGGCGGCGGCCGGTGAGGCTGTGGCGGCTGGTGAGGCTGTGGCCGGCGACGCGGGCGCGGAGGCGGCTCCGCCGCGGCCACGGGCCGGTCGGGCGTCCCGCACCGCCCGGGAGCTGGTGCCCGACGCTGTGTGCGCCGCGGCGGTCGATCTCGCGCGCGCCGCGGCCGAGGAAGAGGCCGGCGACGCGGGCGCGGTCGGCGAGCACCTCGGGGTCGAGGCGGAGGCGGAGCGGCTGGTGCTGCACCGGTTCGCGTGCCTTTCGCCGGCCTACGCGGGCTGGGCCTGGACGGTCGCCGTCGCGCGCGCCTCCAGGATCCGCAAGCCGACCGTCAACGACGTCGTGCTGATGCCCGGCGAGGGCGCGCTGCTCGCACCGGCCTGGGTTCCCTGGTCAGAGCGTCTGCGGCCGGGAGATGTCGGCGTGGGCGACCTGCTGCCGACCGCGGTGGACGACGCCCGTCTCACCCTGCGGGCCGGCGACGCCCTTGAGCTGGACGACGCCGACGTCTGGATGGAACTGGGGCTCGGCCGCCCGCGGATCCTGTCGCCGGCGGGCCGTGAGGACACGGCGCAGCGCTGGTACGGGGGCGAGGCGGGTCCGGAGGCCTCCATCGCCAAGGTCGCGCCGGCATCCTGCCTGACCTGTGGTTTCCACGTCCGTCTGGCCGGCGTGCTGGGCCGGATGTTCGGTGTCTGCGCCAACGAGTTCGCGCCCGACGACGGCCGGGTGACGGCGATCGACCACGGCTGCGGCGCGCACTCGGAGGCCTTGGTGGCGCCGTCGGCCCATCCCGAGCCGGTGCCGTTCGACGAGGACCCCTCGGATCTGGTGCCGACGGACATCGAGCTCGTCGGTGTGGTCGCGCAGCACGCCCCGGGGTCGGTGCCGGACACCGCGAGGACACCTGGCGCCGACACCGCGGACCCCGAGCCGTACGGGCATTCCTGACCCCCGCCGGCCCGGGTCGTCCGGGCCGGCGCCGGTCACACGGGTGTCAGCCGGTGCGACCGAACAGGCGAGGCAGCGTCCCCTCGTGTGCCGTCCGCAGCTCGTCCAGCGGGATGGTGAACTGGCCGGCGACCTCGAGGTCGACAGCCGCCGTCACAGCGCCGATTGGCCGCCACGGCAGACCACGTGAGGCACACAGGGCCGCGAGCCGATCCAGGTCGGCGGCGGCGACGGTCACGACCGCGCGCCCGGCCGACTCGCTGAACAGCTCGACGAACGGGTCGGCGTCCGCGGGGAGCTCGAGGCGCGCGCCGTGCCCGCCTCGCAGGCAGGATTCGACCAGGGCCTGCGCCAACCCGCCCTCGGAGAGGTCGTGCGCCGCGGTGAACACGCCGTCGCGCCCGCCGGCGACGAGTACCTCGGCGAGCGACTTCTCCTGGGCCAGGTCGACGGCCGGTGGCGTACCGCCGAGGTGACCGTGGGTGACCCAGGCCCACTCGGAGCCGCCGAGCTCGTCCCGTGTCTCACCCAGCAGGACGACGGTGTCGCCCGCGCCGGTGAAGGCCATGGCGGTGCGGCGGCCCACGTCCGGCAGCAGCCCGAGCACGCCGACGACCGGGGTGGGATGGATCGGAGTCGCCCCGGTCTGGTTGTAGAAGGAGACGTTGCCGCCGGTGACCGGCAGGCCCAGGCGCCGGCACGCCTCGGCGAGGCCCGCGCAGGCCTGGGCGAACTGCCACATGACCTCCGGGTCCTCGGGCGAGCCGAAGTTCAGGCAGTTGGTCACCGCGATCGGCTCGGCGCCGACGGCGGCGACGTTGCGGCACGCCTCGGCGAGGGCGAGCTGGGCGCCGGCGAACGGGTCCAGCCGGGCATAGCGGCCGTTGCCGTCGGTGGCGAGCGCGATGCCGAGCCCGGAGGCTGACAGCCGCAGCACGCCGGCGTCCTCGGGCTGGGCCAGCACCGTGTTGGCCTGTACATACCGGTCGTACTGCTCGGTCACCCAGGCCCGTGAGCACAGGTTCGGCGAGGCGACCATGCGCAGCAGCGTCTCCCGCAGCTCGGCACCTGTTCCGGGACGTACCAGGGCAGTCGGTGCGTCCGCGTGCAGCAGGTCCAGATCGGCCGGGCGGCGCAGCGGGCGCTCGTAGACGGGCCCGTCGTCGGCCAGCGAGCCGGGCGGGACGTCCACCACGACCTCGCCGTGCCAGCGGACGATGAGGCGACCGCTGTCGGTCACCGTGCCGATCCGGGTGGCGTGCACGCCCCAGCGCTCGGCCAGAGCCAGCACCTCGGGCAGCACGTCGGGGGTGACGACGGCCAGCATCCGCTCCTGCGACTCGCTGGCCAGCACCTCATGGGCCTCCATCGACGCCTCGCGCAGCGGGACGAGGTCGAGGTCGACGTCCATGCCGCCGGGCTGGCCGGTCGCGATGCCGGCGGCCGTCGTCTCGGTGAGCGCGCAGGTGAGGCCGGCGCCGCCGAGGTCCTGGATACCGACGACCAGCCCGCGGTCGAAGAGCTCCAGGCAGCACTCGATGAGGATCTTCTCGGTGAACGGGTCGCCGACCTGCACCGACGGGCGCCGGGCCGGGCCACCCTCCGCGTCGAACGTCGCCGACGCCAGGACGGACACCCCGCCGATGCCGTCCCGACCCGTCTTCGCGCCGAGCAGGACCACGGCGTTGCCTACGCCGGTGGCCGCGGAGGTCTGCACCCGGCCGACCGGCATGACGCCCACGCACAGCGCGTTGACCAGCGGGTTACCCGCGTAGACCGGGTCGAAGACGACCTCGCCGCCGATGTTCGGCAGGCCCAGGCAGTTGCCGTAGCCGCCGATTCCGGCGACGACACCGGGCAGCACCCGGGAGGTGTCGGGGGCGTCCGCGGCACCGAAGCGGAGCGGGTCGAGGACGCCGATCGGCCGGGCCCCCATGGTCAGGATGTCGCGGACGATGCCACCGACACCGGTGGCCGCTCCCTGGTAGGGCTCCACGAAGCTGGGATGGTTGTGTGACTCGACCTTGAAGGTGACGGCCAGGCCTTCGCCGACGTCCACGACACCCGCGTTCTCGCCCATCCCGACCAGGAGCCGGTCGGTGGCCGGGGTGTCCCGGAACTGGCGCAGATGCACCTTGGAGGACTTGTAGGAGCAGTGCTCGCTCCACATCACCGAGTACATGGCCAGTTCGGCGTCGGTCGGGACCCGGCCGAGGGTCGCGACGATCCGTTCGTACTCGTCGTCGGTGAGGCCGAGCTCGCGGTAGGGCTGGCTGGTGGTGGGGGCGGAGGGTGTTCCGGTCACCGCCCCATCCTGGCGGATCCGCGGGCGCAGGGTGTCGGCGACGCCCGGGCCGTCCGCCTCGATGAGGAGGCGTCAGCCCTCGAGCAGGCCCTTGTCGGCGAGGTAGTCGCGGGCGACGTCCTCGGTCTTCTGCTGCTCGGCGTCCACCTTCTTGTTGAGCTCAGCCAGATCCGCCGTGGTGAGCACCGGTGCCAGCGCGTTCAGTGCGGACGTTATCCGCGGGGTGAGTGAGGCGGAGTTCACAATGGGCACCAGGTTGTCGGCGTTCTGGAGCTTCTTGTCATCCGTGAGCACGACCAGGCCGTAGTCGGTGACGGTCGCGTCGGTGGTGAGCACCAGCCCGAGCTGCGCTTCGTCGTCCCGAACGGCGGCCTTGGTCTGCCTGGTCGCTACCCCGGTCTCGAGGATTCCGCTGATCTCGATTCCGTACACCTTCTCCAGGCCGGGCGCGCAGAACGGGCGGTTCACGCATTCGGCGCCGGCCGCGAGCTCGACGGCGAGCCCGCTCGCCCCGAGGTCGGACAGCGTCTTCAGGTTGTGCTCCTCGGCGAACGACCGGCTCACCGCGAAGGCGTTCTGGTCGACGGCGTCGGCCGGTTCGAGGACGCTCAGCCCCCGCGCCGCCGCGAGCGTGCGGAGCCTGGCCAGTGCGGCGTCCAGATCGGACGCCGTGCCGGGCTGGAGATCGCCGCCGTTGCCCTGGGAGCTGAGGAGGTTGGCATAGGTGGCGACATACTGCGGCATCGCGTCGATCTCGCCGCTCTCGAGCGCGGACTGGCCGTCCTCCGTGGTCGACAGCGAGGTCCGTTCGACCTGGTAGCCGGCCTGGTCGAGCAGTTCGCCGTACATGTCGGCGAGGATCGTGCTCTCGGTGAACCCGGCGTCCGCGACCGTGAGCGAGCCGAGGTCACCGCCTTCGGGCTCCCCGCCGCCACCGCAGGCGGCGACCGCCGCCAGTGTCACGGCGAGCAGCGTCGCCGCCACCGAGCCCCGCCTCGCCCCGCCTCGCCTCGCCGAGCTCCTTCTCATCAAGGTCAGAGCGCCGCGCGAAGCAGGTCACCCAGCACGGAGGTGAACATCCGCAGCCCGTCCGTGCCGGGCCCGGTCAGCTCCTCCACCGCATGCTCCGGATGCGGCATCAGGCCGACCACCCGCCGGTTCTCGCTGCACACCCCGGCAATGTCGTCGACAGACCCGTTGGGGTTCCCACCCACATAGCGGACGACCACCCGATCCTGTGCGGTCAGCTCGGCCAGGGTCGACGCGTCGACCACATACCGGCCCTCCCCGTGCTTGACCGGGATGAGGATCTCCTCGCCGGCGGTGTAGGCGCTGGTCCAGGCGGTGCTGCTGGTCTCGACGCGAAGCCGCTGGTCCCGGCAGATGAAGTGCAGCCCCGAGTTGCGGGTCAGCGCGCCGGGCAGCAGCCCGGCCTCGCACAGGACCTGGAAGCCGTTGCAGATCCCGAGCACCGGCAGACCGTCGCGCGCCGCCGCGACGACCGCGCCGACGACGGGGGAGAACCGGGCGATCGCCCCCGCGCGCAGATAGTCGCCGTAGGAGAAGCCACCGGGAAGGACAACGGCGTCGACGCCGTGCAGATCGCTGTCGCCGTGCCAGAGCGGGATCGGGTCGGCACCTGCGAGCCGGACGGCCGCGGCGGCGTCCCGGTCGTCCAGCGAACCGGGAAAGGTCACCACGCCGACCCTGGGCGCCCCTGGCGTGCCTGCGTCGCCCAGCGGAACTTCCGGCATCTGTCCCCACCACCGTCTTCGCCCGTGACCTCGATCCGAGGCGTAACCGGCCTCAACCTACCGGCCTGCCACGGGATGAACCATGATCTGAGCCTTTTCGATCGTCGACTTCCGTCGTCGACTCGGACCTGTGGCGGCCCCGAGGAGGGGCGAAATCATCCCGGAGGGGGCCGATCAGGGGTCCCCGCCAGCACGGGCCCGGATGAGCTGCGCGCCGGGGGAGCGGTCATTCCAGGTCAGAACCTTCTCCAGATGCACCCTGGTGCCCTGGTGTGGTCCCTCGACGGCGTCGAACCGGACCCGGTCCATGAGCGCGCGCATCAGGAGGATCCCGCGGCCGCCTTCCGACAGGTGCTCGGCCGCGCCGTCGCCGTCGCCGTCGCCCTCACCCTCGCCGCTGTCGCTGTCGCTGTCGGCCGGGCCGTCGCCGTTGGGGCTCGCTCCGCCGCCTTCGAGGGCCTTGGCCACATCGAAACCGCCGCCGTGGTCGACGACCTCGATCACGGCGAGCCCGTTGTCCACACCGACGCGGACCTCGTAGTCGTCCTCCGCGGTCGCGTGCGCGAGCACGTTCGCGCAGGCCTCGGTCAACGCGAGCTCGACATCGGCGATGCAGTCCGGCGAGACACCGAGCACGGTGAGGGCCTGCGCACAGATTCGCCGGACGATCGGAATGGAGATCTCGTCCCGGGGCAGCGACAGACCCAGCTTGATCTCCACGTCGCTCGGTGTACCCCCGGCGCTCCGTCAGCAACCAGCGACGCCTGCGACGACGACCACATCGACGTCAACGACGACGAGCGCGCCGGGGACGAGGATGTCAGGTCAGTGTGCTGATGATCGCCCGCGCTAGATCCGTCCCCGAGCGCCAGGCCGACTCCACCCGGGGTTCGCCCCAGCCGTCGCCGGCCAGGCCCACCCGGGCCGCGCCGAAGAAGTACGTCTGCTCCCGGGGCGCGGCCGGGCGGGCGAACGTCCAGCGCTGCACGTAGGTCCAGTCGGGTTCGGCCGGGATGCCGAGCAGCCGCCGCAACGCCTCGGTGAGCGCCGGCGCGGCCGCCGGTGGGTCGGCGAGCCGGCCGGCGGCGAACTGGGCGGTCGAGTGCGCGACCAGCACGGGCGCGTTGTCGCCGCGGCGGCGTCCGTCGTCGGCGATCCACTCGATGGTCGGATCCCGGTGGACGAAGGCGCCGTCGATCGGTGACCACCGCCGGGTGGACCAGCCGGCGAGCAGGGCGAGAACCGGCGTCCAGGCCCGTCCGAGCAGGGCGGCGCGTTCGGCGTGGAGCTCGGGAACGAGATGGCGCAGGGCCTGTGGGTCGGGCATCGCCAGGACGACGGCGTCCACCGGCTCGCCGTCCACCATCGGCCCCGGCTCCACCGTGGTGACCGGGGACGAGTGCGAAACTCGGACCCCACCACGGGCGGCCAGGTCGGCCACGAGGGAACGAATGCCGCGAGGGGCCGCGTACCGCAGCGGGCCCGGCACCGCGGCGGCGATCGTGCGGGATGGCCCGTCGATCACGGGGAATCTCGTCGTCCAGGGCCGAACGAGGCCGCGGGTGAGCCAGTCGTCGACGATCTCCAGGAAGTCGGGGCCGCGGGCGGTGAAGTACGACGCGCCGGAGTCGACGATCCGGCCGTCGATCCACCGGGACGCCATCCGGCCGCCGACCACCCGGCCGCGGTCACGTACCTCGACCTCGATGCCGTGGGCCCGAAGCTCCCGCGCACAGGCGATCCCCGCGATCCCACCACCTGCGACGACGACTTTTGACACGTTCCAACCGTCCTGGGTAGATCTTCCTCTCCGAAGCGGACCCGAAGCTGGTGTGGAGCGGGCGGGCCGCGACGTCATCGTGCCCCGACCGGCAGCTGCGGGACGTCCCCGGCGGGCGCTTGGGTGCCGATCGGAGGGAAAACACCCGTACGGAAGGGGGGAACCCCGCGGGCCGAGGCAACGATGACGCGGCCGGCGCCCCGTCGGACCGTGATCGACCCGCCATCGACCCGCCATCGACCCGCCATCGACCCGCCATCGACCCGTGATCGACCCGCGATCGGCATGCGGGCGGTGGCGCATGTCGGGAGGTGGCCTGACGCGCTGATGCCCTAGCCTTACCGCCTAGCCCTGTCGCGTTCCACCGAGCCGCTCGCGGTCCGCGGAACTCGATCTTTGCTCATCTGCCCGCGCGGCGTCCGGCGCTGCGCGGGCCCGGCCGCGGAGGCTCCCCGATCGCCCGCCGTACGACGCCCAGCCGTCCCGAATCCCGTTCCGACCAGGTGCCGGCCGTCGGACCGCGCCAGCCCTGCCCGTGTGGCTCCGGCCGGCGGTACAAGGCGTGCCATGGCGAGCGGACCCGTCCGGCGCCGGTGCTGCGCCCGTTCCAGGGCCGGCAGGACGAGCCCGACCTGGTCGCGTTGCGTGAGTTCGTCCCCAGCGCGACCGCCCCGCTGACGCTGTCGGCGGAGCACCTCAACGCCCACCCCGATCACGCGGACCGGCGGATCATCCTGGGCACGCTGCTCCCGCAGGCCGCGCCCGCGGTGGTCCGTGACGACGGCGAGATCCTGCTCGCGATGCAGACCCTGGTCAGTGGTCTGGACCCGGCGGCCGATCTCGCCGGCGCGCTGCTCGCGGCCCTCGACGCGAAGCCCGGAACGGTGGTGGAGGGCCCGCCGGCCTCCGCGCTGGCGGCCGTGGAACAGCTGCCCGGGGGCCTCGCCGAGCTGCCCCGGCTCGCCGACCTGCTCGACCCGGCCCCGCTGGAGGTGACCGTCCACTCAGGTTTCACCTGGTGGATTCCCTCGTCGGAGGGCGCGGAGCCCAGCGCGGAGGTCGCCGCGAGCCTGGACCGGGCCAACGCGACCGTCGTCCCGACCACACGGCTGGAGTCCGTGCCGGCGGCCTACTGGTGCAACCCGGGCGACCGGCTGCACCTGCGGTGGGCACTGCCGCTCGGCGGCGGTGGCGATGGGGATGGCGGCGGCGAGTCGTCGCGGGCGCTGTCATCCTCACGTGATCTCACCGAGGAGGCGCTGCTCGACGCACTGGCCCGGCTTTCCGCCGCCGGCCAGCTCAGCGTTGGTGAAGGGTCACGTTTCGTGGGATCCTTCCGCGCGGACGGTCTGGTCGTGCCGGTCTGGGACCTGGCCCCCGGCGCGGACGCCGAATCCTGTGAGAAGCCCGCGGCGGCGCTCTGGGCGGCGCTGCGGGAGACCGTCGCCGACGCGCGTGCCCTCACACCACAGGAACGGCGGGTCCGCGCCGGCGTGGTCGGGCGCACGCTCACCCTCCGCTAGGCCGGCGGTGGCGTTCTCGGAACCGCTCGGTGGGGAACCGCCGAGCGGCCTCTTCGACGTGGTCGTGCTGGGTGCCGGACCGGCGGGCACGAGCGCCGCGCGGGCGGCCGCCGAGGCGGGCGCCCGCGTCTGCCTGCTCGAACGCATGGACGTCCCGCGTTACAAGACGTGCGGTGGTGGGCTCGTCGGCCTGTCGATGGACCATGCTCGGATCGACCTCGCCCCGCTGGTCCGCGCGCGGGTGGACGCGCTCACCATGACCCTGGACGGACACCGCACCGTCACCCGGCGCCGCCGTGACGGCCAGCCGCTGCTGTCGATGGTGATGCGTTCCGAACTGGACGCGGCGCTGCTGGACGCGGCGAAGTCGGCCGGTGTCGAGGTCCGCACCGGCACGCACGTCACCGGCCTGCGCGAGGACGACACCGGGCCGGGGAGCCCCGCGGTGACGGTGCAGGTCCGCTCCGGCCCGGCGATCCACGGGCGGGTCGTCGTCGGGGCGGACGGCACCTCCGGCCGGGCCGGCACCTTCGTCGGCGTCACCTGCGACCAGGTGGATGTCGGTCTCGAAGGCGAGTTCGAGGTGTCCGCCGCCGTGGCCGCCGAATGGTCCGGGCGCATGCTGCTCGACTGGGGGCCGGTACCGGGGTCGTACGGCTGGGTCTTCCCCAAAGGCCGGGTGCTCACGGTCGGCGTCATCGGCAGCCGGGACGAAGGCTCGGCGCTGCGCAGCTACTACCAGGCGTTCGTCGACCGGCTCGGCCTCACCGACGCGCCCAGGTTGCACGACTCCGGCCACCTCACCCGAGTGCGGTCCGAGAGCTCCCCGCTCCGGCGCGGCCGGGTGATCGTCGCCGGCGACGCCGCCGGCCTGCTCGATCCGTGGACGCGGGAGGGCATCTCCTTCGCACTCCGCTCCGGTCGGCTCGCCGGTACCAGCGCCGCCGCGGGCGCCGCCGGCGACCTGGGCGCGCTCGAGCGCTATCCGGCCCGGATCGGGGACGTCTTCGGCCCCGAGATCACCGCCGGCCGTTCGGTGCTGGCTGCCTTCGCCCGGCGTCCCGCGTTGATGCACGCGATGATGGTCGGCGTGCCCGGCACCTTCGGCCTGTTCGGCCGAATCGTCGAGGGCCGTTCCACCGTGGCGCGTCAGCTGCGTCGTCCCGGAGTGGCCGCTGTGGTGGCCGCGCTCGCGAAGTGACCGAGATGGTCGGGACGGCCGACACGATCGGGATGGTCGGGATGGTCGGGACGGTCGGGCGGGCGCGTCAGTGGAAGCGTTCGGCCACCGCTCCCGCGATCTCCTCGTAGGACCGGCGGGTCTCCCGCCGGAGGAGGTCGAGGACGATGGGACCACCGGCGGCGAGATGCGGGTCGAACGGCACCCGGACCACCTGGCGGGTCCGCGCCGCGAAGTGCTCCTCGAGCGCGTCGACGTCCACCGCCTCACCGGCCTGCGGAAACATGGTGATCACGGTGATGGCCTCGCTCACGTGGGCGTGGTATCCATGCGCGTCCAGCCAGTCGAGGGTGCCGCTGGCACTGGCGCCACCGTCCGCGCTCGCGTTGCTGACGATCACCAGGGTGTCGGCGAGCTCCAGGACCGGGCGCATCGCGCTGTGCACCATGCCGGTGCCGCAGTCGGTGAGCAGGATCGAGTAGTGCCGCTGGAGCAGATCGTCGATCGCCCGGTAGTCCTCGTCGGAGAACGCGTCGGAGATCTCCGGGTCGCTGGCCGAGGCCAGCACCTCCAGCCGCGACTCGGACTGCGACAGATACCGACGGACATCCACGTAACGGTGTAGTCGATCGGCGTCCGTGAGCAGGTCGCGGACGGTGTGGCGGGTCGTTCGCGACAGGCGCGTCCCCAGAGTTCCGCGGTCGGGGTTCGCGTCGATCGCCACAACCCGGTCGCCGCGCAGGCTCGCCAGCGTGGATCCGACCGCGGCCGTGGTTGTGGTCTTGCCGACGCCGCCCTTGAGGGACAGCACCGCGATGCGGTGACAGTCATCCAGGGGCGTGCGGACCCGGCCGATCAGCCGCCGGTAGCGAGCCTCCTCGGGGGACGGGCCTGGATTGAGCGTGCCCGCGGACACCTGGTAGAGCAGCCGGCGCCACCCACGGGACGCCGTGTCCGGCCCGGCGGGCAGCAGCGCGTCCGCGGGCAGCCCGCCGTAGGGGTCGGCCGGATGATCGCCATAGGGCTCGTCATACGGCTCGTCATACGGCTCGAAACGTGGCGAAGGCTGGTCCCAGTCCTGCTCCCGTGCCCGCGGCTCGTCGTGAGGCAGATCGCTGCGGGGATGCCGGCCCGCGGCGACGATGGGGTAGTCGTGTGGCTCTGTCGAGTAACCGGCCCGCCCCGTCGAGGTCGCGTAGCCAGGTTGATCCGCCTGGTGATCGGGCGGCTCCGTCAAGCCGGCCGGCTCCGCCGGCGGGGGCTCGCGCAGCCAGGACGCCACCCGCCCGGAGCGGTAGGGATCGGTTCTCGGCGCGGTCGAGGCCCCGGTGGACCCGGGTGGCGGCGGTGGGGCGGCATAGCCCGGCGGCGGGAGCGGAGGGGGCGGGGGCGGAAGCGGTGGTGGAGGTGGCGGCGGCGCCGCGTAGCCGGGTGGCGACAGCGGTGGAGGGGGCGACAGTGGCGGCGGGGACAGCGATGGAGGGGGCGACAGCGGCGGAGGCGGCGCGGGATAGAGAGTGGACGGCCGGTACTCGCCCGTGGCTGCCGGCGGCAGGCCGTGATCGAGAAGCGGATCGAACGTCCGCGTCGGCACTCCGTCGATCAGGCGGGCCGGTTTTGCCGGCGGAGCAGGCGGGATCGCCGTGTCGTCGTAGGCCGTGTCGTCGTATCCGGGCCGCAGCGACGGCCAGGTGTCCACTCCCGGCCGCGCGGGTGGCGGTGGTGGCGGCGAGTAGAGCGGCTGCGGCGGCCCCGGCAGGGCGGCGGTCGGCCCCGGAAGGGCGGAAGTCGGGCTGAGATGGCCGGCGGTCGGGTTCGGCTGGGCTGCGTTCGGGTTCGGCAGAGCGGCCGGCCCGGCCAGGGCGGTTGGTTGCGGCGAGTCCGCGGCCTGCGACCAGGCCGGGGGCTGCGACCAAACGGGCGGTTGCGACCAGCCCGGTTCTCTCGGACGGTCCGGGCCACCAACCTCGATTCCGCCTACCTCGATGCCCCCGAGGCCACTGCCCGCGGCCGTTACCGGGGTTGACCCGACACCGAGGCCGCCACCATGCACGCCGGCACCATGCACGCCGGCACCATGCACGCCGGCACCATGCACGCCGGCACCATGCACGCCGGCACCATGCACGCCACCGACGTCGATCCCGCCGACGTCCACCCCGCCGACCTGCACGCCGCCCACGTCGATCGCATCGCGGTCGTTCCTGGGCCGGTCAGGCATGCGGATGTCGTACGCCCCGGTCACCTCCACGGACATGCCACCGGAAGGCGACGGGTGGCCCCCGCCACCGATGTCGTCGGTCCTGTTCATGGTCGCCTGCTCATGATCCTGCCTGAGATGTACGGCCGCCCTGTGACGAAATCACACGGTTGCGCCTGACTCGGCACACTGTCCAGCCTTGATCCTCCGTTCGGGCGGTCAACAACGGACGCTCATCCAGGATGACACGACTCTCCACGCCCTGACACGGCACGGTCCGTGGCCGCCGGACCATGCCGCGTCAACGGTGGGTGGACTCGCTGCGCGCCAGGCGGGCGACCCGGGCGGCGAAGAGGCCCGCGCCGAAGCCATTGTCGATGTTGCAGACGACAATTCCCGGCGCGCACGAGGTGAGCATGCCGAGCAGGGCGGAGAGCCCACCGAAGCTCGCCCCGTACCCCACGCTGGTCGGTACCGCGACCAGCGGAGTGCCGACCAGGCCGCCGATGACGCTGGGCAGTGCGCCTTCCATCCCCGCCACCACGACCAGGCAGTCGGCGCGCTCCAGTGCCGGGCGCGCGGCCAGTACGCGGTGCAGCCCGGCCACCCCGACATCGCGCACCATCTCGACGCCGGCTCCCGCGGCGGCGGCGGTCATCGCGGTCTCCTCGGCGACGGGGGCGTCCGAGGTGCCGGCGGCGACCACCACGACCAGTCCACGAGGCTCGGGCAACGGACCGACGACCACCGTCGCCGGACGTCGATCACCCGTGAGCGGGCTGCCCGCGAGCTGGTTCGTGGTCAGCGGCTCGGCACCGGAGCTGACCTGGGCATCCGGCCAGCGTTCGCGTAGGGCCGCGACCGTGACGTGATCCGCGCGGGTCACCAGTGTGGGCCGGGTGACGCCCGAGGCGCGGCGCAGCGCCTCGACGATGCCGACGGTCTCCGCCGCGGTCTTGCCGGCCCCGAAGACCACTTCAGGATCACCGGTGCGGATCCCCCGGTGGGTGTCGACGCGGGCGTAGCCGAGATCGCGGAAGCCCGAGCCGTCGGCACCCAGCGGGCCGGCGGCCAGCTCGGCCGCCGCGGCCTCGGGGTCGACCTGTCCGGTGGAGACGGCCTTCAGCAGGTTCCGCAGACTTTCGGGGTCCATACGGCTGATGCTGCCACCGGCGCCGAGATCGATGCCGCCGGAGATCAGTGAACCTTTTCCCTCTCACGGTGCGCGGGCGGCAGTGGACAGCGACCGGAAAGTCGCACCTCGAAGATCTGACGACCACGGCCGTCCCAGGGACCATGATCCCCCGGTCCGCATCAATCGGGACAAACTGGGCAAAATGTCACTTGGTAATCGGCAAGAAGTGAGGATCGGGGTTGCTGCAACAGCCAGAATCTTCACTTTTTGCTCGGTGGCGGTGGCGGTGGCGGTGGCGGTGGCGGTGGCGGTGGCAGGGGCAGTAGCGGCGGCTGTCCGAGGCTCGGGATCGTGCTCCGTGTTCCAGGACGACGAACATCCTCAGCCCTTCGAGCCCGAGCATGGGTGATCATCCGAGCCCATGCGGTCAGGGAGCCGTGGGCACGGGTCCGCGAGGGACGAGACTCAGCGGTAGAGAGCCCATACCGCGTGATCGGCGCCCGAGCGCAGGCTGTCGAGCCGGACCGCGAACTGGGCCGCGGCGCTCGGGCGGCTGGCGAGCATCGGGACCACGCTCGTGACGAGCTTCAGCTCCCGCACCGCCCGCAGCGCCGGGAATCCGTCCCAGGCGGTCACGTCGAAGCCGTAGGCGCGGGCGAGCTCCGCCGAGGCGGCGGGCGGGCGCCCGAACCGCAGCGGGCCCAGCGCCACCGGCACCAGGTCCCACTCGGCCGGCCCGTGGCAGGTCGCGTCGAAGTCGCAGATCACGATCTCTCCGGAGGCCGAGCGGATCAGATTGCCCAGGTGTGCGTCTCCGTGGATGACGGACCGCGGTAACTCGTACCTGACGGCACCGAGCGCCTCCTCCACCCGGCTGAAAAGGCCTTCGAGGAACGTCCGGTCCCGGGGTGCGAGGCCCTCCGCGTCGTCCAGGCGCCGGCGGACGTCGTCCAGCGGATCCCAGGACGGCAGCGGCGGCTCGGGCGGCTCCAGCGCGTGCAGGCGGCGCAGGATCGTGGCCAGCGCGTGGGCGGAGCGCACCGCACCCGGATTGGCGTCGCCCCGACCGGCATCGACCGGATTGGCGTCGCGCGGATCGGCGTCGCCCGCGCCGACGTCGCACCAGATCGTGGCCACGTAGTCGTCCACCCGGACCGGTGCGGGCACGCCGGGCAGCAGCCGCACGGCGGGCATCCCGTGGTCGGCCAGCCAATGCGCGACCTGGACGACCTTCTCGACCCGGTGATGCATCGCGCTGGAGGTGGCGATCCGCACGATCGCCGCCGCGTGCGGCAGCCGGTAGACCGCGTTGACGGTCAGCTTGATCGGTTCGGCGTCACGGTCATCGATCCCGACGCTGGCGCAGACGCGGTGCAGCGCCTGCCGGGAGCGCGCCGCGGTGAAGCGACCATCGGACCGCTCCGGACGCTGCATCGGTGCCGCGGGCGTGGTGGCGTCAGATGTCCGTGATGGGTCAGACGTCCGGTGTGGGGGCTGCCGGGACCACACCGGGCTCCGGCCGTTGCCTGGCCGCCGAGCGCTGCCAGTCCCGGATCAGAGCGGCCAGCTCCCGTACCTGGCGCACCTCGCCGTGTGGGGCGGTGGCCGCCAGCAGCTGATCCGCCCGGCTGGAGACTGAGGCGACCGTGCGACCCCAGGAGATCCGGATCGCCTCGGTCGCGAGCTCGCAGACGCCGTCGAGCTCCAGCCTGCCCTGGCGGGCCAGTGCCAGCGCCAGGTCGAACCGGATGACCGAGCGGAAGCCGGGAGCGTCCATGCTGTCCAGGCTGGGCAGCGCGATATCGGCGTGTTCCTGGGCCGCGCGCGGCCGCCCGAGCAGGCAGAGCGCCGTCGTGGCGTTGTAGGAGACCTCCACCGGGTGGAAGGTGTCGAAGCTGGGCCCTGGGCGGCCCCAGCGCTCCGCCGGGATCGTGTCCGCGAGGTCGTAGGCCTGCTCCAGACTGGCCGCGGCGCCGCGCAGGTCGCCCATGGCCGCGAGCGCACGCGCCTCCTGGCAGACCAGGCGGGCCCGCACCGGCCCGGGCCCGACGTGGCGCAGGCCGTCCCGGGCCAGGCGCAGCGCCTCGTTCGGGCGCCCCCCGTAGAACTCGTTCACGGCACCGACCTCACGGGAGGAGCCGCACAGCGGGCCGTCTCCGGCCTCGACACCGGCCAGGTAGCCCTCGCTGGCGAGGGCACGGGCGGAGGCGACGTCGCCCTGTTTGAAGGCGGCGTCGGCGCCCAGCACCGCGACCCGGCCGGCGAGCACGAGCAGCTGGTGGGAGTCCTCCGTCGCCATCGAGCGCCGGCCGAGGCGTTCCAGGCCGCGCCGCAGCCGGGCTGTCCGGGCCCGAACGTGGGCGGGCGGTACGACCTCGTGGGTGTCCATGAGCTCGCCCAGGGCGTCGTTCGCGCGCTCGAGGGCAAGCTGTACGGGGCTGGCCGCGAGCACGTCCGCCACCTCCATGATCGGGCTCTGGGTCAGCAGCGCGCTCACGATGGCCGCGCCCGCGCCCAGGTGAAGCTGTCTGCGGTCCGGGTTGGTGCCGTCACCCGCCGGGGGGCCGGCGGCGAGATCCTCGGGGGCCTGGCGGCCGGGGGGCTGGGCCGGGTAGTCCTCGGGCCTGTCGTCGGGGGGAGTTCGGGCCGGGGGAATGAAGATCTCGTCGTGTGCCGGCGCTGCCGGCGGCGGGGGTCCGTCCGACTGCGGCATGACCTTGTCCTTCCTGTGTGCCACGAGGCGCCTTCGTGACCTTGCTCCGTCAAGCTAGGTGACAGAAACGGCTGCCCGCCGGCTCACCGATGGACAGCCACCGGGTAGACCACGTTGATCGCCTGCTCGCGTCGCCGCGCTGTTGCCGGCGGCCGCTCCCCGTGCCGTTGCTGACGCCCGTGCGGACGCCATCGCCGGACGGCGGGTGCGAGTGTCGCGTGCACGGCTCGATGCTACGGGTCGCAGGTGTCCGACAGTGACGGGCTTGTGTCACAGCAACGTGGCCTGTCGGGGGTTGTGTCAATGGTGTTGGAATGGAGTTTTCGGGTGATCTCCCGGTGATCCCCTGCCCGCTCCGAGTCGTTCGCCCTCTGCGGCATATGTAACGTTTGACCAGGTCGTTGGTCTCTATATCGCCGGTCTGCGGGTGGTAAAACTCCCGATTCGAGGGTGGATGGGTTGGATGGATGTGGGTCGTCCAGGGATGCCGCCGCGGCGGGCCCGGCCCCGGTCTGGCGGCCGGGCGAGGCGAGCTGCACATGTGGCGCCGTTGCCGGCGATCGGGGGAGCCGGGTCGGTAGCCTCAGTCCCGTGGTCGTCGAACTGTCCGCGCGGTGCCTCCGGGGGCCCCGTGGTCGCTGATTCGGCGAGTCTCGCTGGCGGCGACGCGCTGGTGGCCCCACGGCGTGTGCTGCCAACGAGTGACGTCGAGCTGGCCCGTGAGCTCGAGGGTCTCGCGCATCGGGCGTGGCCGCCGCTGCGGGAACGGAACTTCGCGGGCTGGGTTCTGCGCGAGTCCGCCGGTTCGTCGCGCCGGGGGAACTCGGTGTGGGCCCGCGGCGATGTTCCCGACCTCGCGGATGGTCTTCGTGTGGTCCGCTCCTTCTACGAGGCCGCGGGCCTGCCGGCCACGTTCCAGGTAACCCCGGTCGCTCGCCCCGCCGGCCTGCTGGACGCGCTCGACGACGCCGGCTACGACGACGCCGGGCCCACCGATGTCTGCGTCGCACCGCTCACCGGCCTGCTTGTGACCAGGCCCGATCCGGCGGGTGCCCGTCTCGAGATCACCTGTGCCGATCTTCCCGACGCGAGATGGATCGGGGTGGCCGGCCAGGTGCTCACGACCTTCGCCGCGCAGCTCACCGGCTCACTCGCCGTGCTGACGGCGATGAAGCTGCCGCAGCGCTACCTCACGCTGCTCCTTGACGGCAACCCGGTCGGCGTCGGGCGCGGCGTGCTCGACCGCGGCTGGCTGGGCATCTACAGCATGGCGACGCTGCCCGTCGCGCGGGGCCTCGGAGTCGCGGGGCGAGTGCTCGCGGAGCTCGCACGCTGGGCTCGCGAGGGTGGGGCCGACCAGGCGTACCTGCAGGTGGAGCGGGACAGCGCCGATGCCCGGGGGCTCTACACCCGGCGCGGCTTCCGCCCGGTCTACGAGTACAGCTACCGGCGGCTGCCCGTACCGGCCGCGGCCGGGCACGGCGTCGGATCAGCCGTCGGCTCCGGCGCTGGATCAGGTGCTGGGTCAGGTGCTGGCTCGGGTGCTGGCTTGGGTGGCGAAGCATGAGCGAGTCACTCACGGACCTGTTCGCCGCTGGCGGGCCGACCCGGGTGATGGGCATCGTCAACGTCACCCCCGACTCCTTCTCGGACGGTGGGGCCTACCCGGATCCCATCGACGCGGTGCGTGCCGGCCAGCTCATGGTCGAGCAGGGCGCCGATCTCGTGGACGTCGGCGGCGAGTCGACCCGTCCGGGCGCGCCCCGGGTGGTCGCCAGCGAGGAGCTGCGGCGGGTGCTTCCAGTGGTCGCCACGCTGGCGGCCGCCGGTGTTCCGGTGAGCATCGACACGAGCCGGGCGTCGGTGGCGGCCGCCGCCGTGGACTCCGGCGCGGTGCTGGTGAACGACGTCTCCTGCGGGATGAACGCCGAACTGCTGAGCATCGTCGCGGACCGGGGCGTGCACTACGTCCTCATGCACTCGCGCGGGTCCAGCGCGCAGATGGGCGAGCTCGCCGTCTACGACGATGTCGTCACCGACGTGGTGAGCGAGCTCGCCGCCCGGCTGGAGGTCGTACTGGCCGCCGGCATCGCCGAGGACAAGGTGATCATCGATCCCGGCATCGGGTTCGCCAAGACCGCGGCCCACAACTGGGCACTGCTGGCGGATCTCGGACCGCTGGCCGCCCTCGGCCGGCCCCTGCTGGTCGGCACCTCCCGCAAGACCTTCCTCGGCGCGGTGCTGCACGAGCCGGGTAAACCGGTGCGCCCGCCGGTGGAACGTGACGACGCAACCCAGGCCACGACCGTTCTGCTGGCCGCCGCGGGGGTCTGGGCGGTGCGGGTGCACGCGGTCCGGCCCGCGGTGGACGGCATTCGGGTGGAACGGGCATGGCGTGGCGCCGCTGCCGCCGCGGCGGCAGCGAGTGTCAGCCGACCGGCGGCGCCGTTCCATTGAGCCTTTTCCGTCTTCAACGAGGACTGTGGGGGTCACGATGACGGGTCAGCCAGCCGGCGGGCCGCCGGGACGCGACCGCTCCGGCGGCGGCGCCCACCACGACCGGATCACGCTGGCCGGTCTGCGGGTGCACGGCCGCCACGGGGTGCTCACCGCGGAACGCGAGCTCGGGCAGTTCTTCGTCATCGACGCCACCCTCTGGCTGGACACCGGGCCGGCGGCGGCGACCGACGACCTCTCGCTGACCGTGCACTACGGCGAGCTGGCCGAGGCGCTGGCCGGAATCGTCGCGGGTGAGCCGGTCGACCTGCTGGAGACCCTGGCGCACCGGCTGGTGCGGGCCTGCCTGGCCCAGCCGCTGGTCAGCGCGGCCGAGGTCACCGTGCACAAGCCCGCGGCACCGATCTCGGTTCCCTTCGCGGACGTCGCCGTGACCGTCGCGCGCTCCCGGCACGACCAGGAGCTGCGCGACCAGGAGCTGCACGTCCAGGAGGGCGGGCACACCCAGGAGCACACACACGGGCACGCTGTGGTGGCGATCGGTTCCAACATCGGTGACCGGCTCGGCTTCCTGCGCGGCGCGGTGCGGGAGCTCGATGCCAGGCTCGGTGTTCTCGCGGTGTCACCCGTGTACGAGACCGACCCGGTCGGCGGCCCCGAGCAGGACGACTACCTCAACGCGGTCGTGCTGGTCGCGGCCGCATCGCCCGGGGAGCTGCTCGCGGCGGCGCGGGCCGCCGAACAGGCCG
The DNA here is from genome assembly GCF_001536285.1 of Parafrankia irregularis. Classification (NCBI taxonomy): domain Bacteria; kingdom Bacillati; phylum Actinomycetota; class Actinomycetes; order Frankiales; family Frankiaceae; genus Parafrankia; species Parafrankia irregularis. The sequence continues at coordinate 79,089 of NZ_FAOZ01000014.1, forward strand.
CGGCCCGGGAACGTACCGTCCGCTGGGGGCCGCGGACCCTCGACGTGGACATCATCGCCTGCGGCGACCTCCGCAGCGACGACCCCGACATCCTGCTGCCGCACCCGCGTGCGCAGGACCGCCTGTTCGTCTGCGTTCCCTGGCTGGACGTCGACCCTGGCGCCACCCTGGTCGGGCACGGCCGGGTGGCCGATCTCGTGGCGGCGCTGAGCGCGGTTCCCGGCGCCGTCGCGCCCCGACGGACATCCCACGGCCTGCTCACACCTCACGACCTGCCGGGACCGGAGCGGTGAGGCCGACCCGGGTGTGGGACCTCCTCTCGGTCGCGGTCGTCGTCGGCGCGGCGGTCTACCTGCTGTTGTGGTGGCGCTACCAGTCGCTGCCGCAGATCCCGCCGACGACGTCGCTGTCCGTCCTGCTGGTCGGGCTGATCGAGCTGCAGACCGCGTCGCTGACGAAACGGCGCCTCGCCGGGCGCCCGGGGACCCGCCCGATCCTGCCGCTGACCGTCGCCCGGCTCGCCGCCCTGGCCAAGGCGACCTCGGTCGTCGCCGCGGCGCTGATCGGAGGCTGGACCGCCCTGCTCGCCTACACCGCCCCGCGCACGGGCGACTTCGGAACGGCCGGCGGGGACGCTCTCGCCGCGGGGCTCGGCCTGGCGGCCACGGCCGTTCTCCTGGCTGGTGGGCTCGTCCTCGAACGTGCCTGCCGGATCCGCGACCGCTGACGGCAGGCTACCCTTTGGTCGGGTGTGCCCTCGTTGGTCATGATGCCTCGTTGACCATGACGTCCAGCTGGTCATGGTGCCTCGTTGGTCATGGTGTGTAGCCGGAGATGCGGCTGCAGGAGGGCGGCGCCCCTGACCGGAAGGGGACGGGCGTGGTCTCTCAGGGCCAGGACACGTTCTCCGGGCGCGGCGACACCGCCGGCGGTCCTGGCGATGGGGCCGGCCAGCCGATGGATGTGGGGCGCCCGCGCCAGGCCGGATCGCGCCTGGTCAGCTTCGGCAACCTCCGGACCGCTCCGGTCCGGGAGCCCCCGGGCGGCGCACGCCCGGGGCGGGCGAGCTTCGATCCGGCCGAGCTGGTCACCGAACCGGCGCCGGGCGCCTACCACCCAGGCCAGGACGAGGACGAGCCCACCGTGCGGCCGGGTTCCGCCGCACGGCCCGGTCCTACTCCGCGTCCAGGTCCTGCTCCGAGACCAGGTCCTACTCCGCGTCCAGGTCCTGCTCCGGGTCCCGGCTCCACTGCGCGGCCGGGTCCTGCCGGGCGGCCTGGTCCCACTCCGCGGCCTGGTCCCACTGCGCGACCTGGTCCTACCCCGCGGCCTGGTCCCACTCCGCGGCCCGGCCCCGCCGGGCTTTCCCAGGGGCCACCCCGAGCGGCCGGGCTGGAAAGTGTCAGCACCACCGGCTACCACGATCGTGTGGCCGATGAGCCGCCTCCGGGATGGCCGTACCCGGGCCAGCCGGAACGGCCCCGGCCCCGCCGGCCCGTCGTGGACCAGCAGCGCCCCATGGACCGTGATCGCCCCATGGACCGTGATCGTCCCGTGGACCGGCCTCGTCCCGCGGCTCGGGCCCGACCCCGGCGGGCGCTGACCGTTTTCAAGGCCGTGCTGGTCTGCGTGGTGCTCGTGGTCGGTGTCTCGATCGGCCGGGCGCTGGCTCAGCCCGGGGACCAGGGTGTTCCCTCCAGGCTGGCCGACTGGGCTCGGGACAACCATCTCTCCGTCGTGGTGGACCAGGTCAAAGAGCTTCGTTGACCAGCTGGGACCCTCCAGTAGCGCCTGCGGTTACCGTCATCAGGGTGTCCCCGTCGACAGGCCGGGTTTCGGGCCCGCCCGGAGCGCTGGCCGCCTGGCTACGCGAGCTGCCGGACGAGGCCCTGGTCTGGCTGTTCAGGCTTCGGCCGGATCTTGCCACGCCCCCGCCGCCGGACTTCGACATTCTGGCTGCTCGGCTGGAGATCCGTGGCAGCGTGAGCCGTGCGCTGGAACGGATGGACACGTTCACGCTCGAGGTCGTCGAGGCGCTGACGGTGCTGCCCAGCCCGGTGTCCTTCCGTGCTCTGACCGAGTTCTGCGGCGGCCTCGACCTGCGGGAGACGATCGACAGTCTGCGGGAGCGCGCTGTCGTGTGGGGCCCGGACGAGGCGATCCGGCTGGTCGGGGTGGCCGTGGACCTGCTCGGCGGGCGACCGCTCGGGCTGGGCCACCCGGCGCGCAGGTGCCTGGCCGCCTATCGGCTGCCGCAGCTCGCGCGGCTCGCCGGCGCGGTCGGCCTGCCCGAGGCGGTTTCGGCCGGTGCGAACGGCCGGAACCTGGGGCAGTCCGTGGAACAGAGCAGGCGAGACGCCCTGATCGAAATGATCTCCGCGGTCCTGGCTGATCCCGCTCGGGTGTCCGCGCTGCTCGACCAGTGCTCCCCGCGGGCCCGCCACGTCGCCGAACGGCTGGCGGGCGGCCCCGCGCTCGGTGCCACGAACGATGCCGAGCGGCTGCTCGACGTCGGCGCCGCCCGCACCCCGGTCGAGGAGTTGCTGGCCCGCGGGCTGATCGTCGGTGTCGAGCCCGGCACCGTCGAGCTTCCCAGGGAGGTCGGCCTGCTGCTGCGTGGGGACCGGCCGGCGGGGGAGCTCCATCCGGCGCCGCCCGAGGTGGGCGGCCGGGCCGTGAGCGCGGACTCCGTCGACCCGTCCGCGGCGCTCGCCGCGGACGCCCTGGTGCGTGCCGTGACGACCCTGCTGACGGCCTGGGGAAGCACACCGGTGACGCCGCTGCGCTCGGGTGGTCTCAGCGTCCGCGACCTGCGCAACAGCGCGAGGCTGATGGATCTCCCGGAGTCGCACGCGGCGGTCGTCATCGAGACCGCGGCAGCCGCCGGCCTGGTGGACGCGACGCCCGGAACCGACGTCCAGTTCGTACCGACGAACACCTACGACCGGTGGTGCACCGAGCCGGTCGCGATGCGCTGGGCGATCCTGGCCGACGGCTGGCTGCGTTCGCCGTCGGCGTCCTGGCTGGTGGGCGGGCGTGACGACCGTGGTCGCCAGTACGCGGCGATGTCGTTCGACACCCGCCGCCCCGGTGTCGCCGAGCTGCGCGCCGAGGTGCTGCGCGCCGTTCTCGCGGCACCGGACGGGATCGCGCCGACCCCCGAGGCGGTTCGCGCTCGGCTCGGCTGGCATTCGCCCCGCCGGACCGGCGCGCTGTTCGACGGCGTGGTCGACGGGACGCTCGTCGAGGCGGAGCTGTTCGGGTTCACCGGGCGCGGTGCGCCGAGCACGCTCGGGCGGCTGGTCGCGACCCGCGACGCCATCCAGGACGACCTCAGCCACCTGCTCGCGGACGCGATGGCCCCGCTGCTGCCGGAGCCGGTGGAGGAGCTGCTCATCCAGGCGGACCTGACCGCCGTCGCACCCGGCCCGCTGGTCCCCCGGGTGGCGGCCGAGCTGGCCAGGATGGCCGACATCGAGTCGGCGGGCGCGGCGACCGTCTACCGCTTCACCGAGAGCTCGCTGCGCCGGGCGCTGGACGCCGGAAGCTCCGCGGAGGACCTGCATTTCCTGCTCGGCCAGCTCGCCCGCGGCGGTGTCCCGCAGACGCTGACCTACCTCATCGACGACACGGCCCGCCGGCACGGGCGGCTGCGTTCCGGGCCGGCGGCGTCCTACCTGCGCTGCGACGACACGGCGCTGCTCACCGAGGTGGTCGCGTCGCGCCACACCCAGGCACTGGCGATGCGCCGGGTGGCACCGACGATCGTCATCTCCGCCCTGCCGGTGGCCGAGCTGCTGGACGGGCTGCGCGCGGCTGGTTTCGCCCCGGTCGCCGAGGGGCCGGACGGGCGGATCGTGCTGCCCCGCCCCGAAATCCACCGGACGCCGGCCCGCATCCGGGTCGCCACCGCCGGGCCGACCGGGAACCGGGTCAACCAGCTGCGGGACGTCGTCCGGCTGGTGCGGCGCGGTGACGAGAGCGCGCGGGCCGCTCAGGCGGCGCGGGAACTGGCCGGTGAGGAGCTCGCGTCGGTCCGCTCCGCTCCGCTCATCCTGGTGACGCTGCAGGGTGCGGTGCGCGATGGTCGGCGTGTCCTGCTCGGGTACGTCGACCAGCAGGGAACGCCCAGCGACCGGATCGTCCGTCCGTCGTCGCTCGACGGCGGCTGGCTGACCGCCTGGGACGAACGCAGCGCCGCCCCCCGCCGCTTCGCACTGCATCGGATCACCCGGGTCGCGGACCTCGACGGCTCGTTCGAAGGACCGCCGAGGCCACCGGCGCCGGAGACCGGCGACTGGGTTGTTCCGCCGGTCGCCGATGCCGATGCCGACGACGACGAGCCGGCCTGAGCGGACTGGACCGGACCCGGACCGGACCGGAGCTGGCGTCGGAGTCGGCGTCGGCGTCGGCGCCGCGCGGCGGGCGGACGGGCAGGGCATGGGTGTTGGTTGCCGCTGGTTGTACCGTCGAGTGCGGTGGATGTGACAACAGCGGAAGGCGGTGGCGGGCTTGCCGGATGGGCCCCTGATCGTCCAGTCGGACAAGACCCTGCTCCTGGAGGTCGATCACCCGCTCGCCGGGCGGGCCCGTGCGTCGATCGCGCCCTTCGCCGAGCTGGAGCGTTCCCCCGAGCACGTGCACACCTACCGGGTCACGCCGCTCGCGCTGTGGAACGCCCGTGCGGCCGGCCATGACGCGGAGCAGGTGGTGGACGCCCTCGTCCGCTACTCGCGCTATGCCGTCCCCAACGCGGTGCTCGTCGACATCGCCGACACGATGGACCGCTACGGCCGGCTCCGGCTGGAGAAGGACCCGGTGCACGGCTTGGTGCTGCGGGCGTTGGACCGCGCTGTCCTGACCGAGGTCACCAGGGCGAAGCGGGTCGCGCCCATGCTCGGCGCGCGCATCGACGACGACACGGTCGTGGTCCATCCGTCCGAGCGTGGCCGGCTCAAGCAGGCCCTGCTGAAGGTCGGCTGGCCCGCCGAGGACCTCGCCGGGTATGTCGACGGAGAGAAGCACCCCATCGAGCTGCGCCAGGACGGCTGGGAGCTGCGCGAATACCAGAAGGGCGCGGTCGCCGGCTTCTGGGAGGGCGGCTCGGGCGTCGTGGTGCTGCCCAGCGGTGCCGGCAAGACGGTCGTCGGGGCCGCCGCGATGGCCCAGGTCGGCGCGACCACGCTGATCCTGGTCACCAACACCGTCGCGGGCCGGCAGTGGCGTAACGAGCTGCTGCGTCGGACGTCCCTGACCGAGGACGAGATCGGCGAGTACTCCGGTGAGCGCAAGGAGATCCGGCCGGTCACCATCGCCACCTATCAGGTGATGACGGCCCGCCGGAAGGGCGAGTACCTGCACCTGGAGCTGTTCGGGGCACGCGACTGGGGTCTCATCGTGTACGACGAGGTCCACCTGCTGCCCGCGCCGGTGTTCCGGATGACGGCCGACATCCAGTCGCGCCGCAGGCTTGGGCTCACCGCGACCCTCATCCGTGAGGACGGCCGGGAGGGCGACGTGTTCTCCCTGATCGGCCCGAAGCGCTACGACGCTCCGTGGCGCGAGATCGAGGCCCAGGGCTGGATCGCGCCCGCGGAGTGCACGGAGGTCCGGGTCACGCTCACCGACGACGAGCGGATGACCTACGCGGTCGCCGAGCCGGAGGAGCGGTACCGGATGTGCTCCACCGCGCACAGCAAGAGCGCGGTGGTGCGCCGGCTCGCCGAACGGCACGCGGATGACCGGGTTCTGATCATCGGCGCCTACCTGGACCAGCTGGACGAGCTCGGGCGCCTGCTCGACGCACCGGTCATCCAGGGCTCCACCCGAAACAAGGAGCGGGAGCGGCTCTTCGACGCGTTCCGCAGCGGTGAGATCACGACCCTTGTGGTCTCCAAGGTGGCCAACGTGTCGATCGACCTTCCCGAGGCCGGGGTGGCGATCCAGGTCAGCGGCACCTTCGGCTCTCGGCAGGAGGAGGCCCAGCGGCTCGGCCGGGTGCTCCGCCCGAAGTCGGACGGCCGGTCGGCGCACTTCTACACCGTGGTCTCGCGGGACACCCTCGACCAGGAGTACGCGGCGCACCGCCAGCGCTTCCTGGCCGAGCAGGGCTACGCCTACACGATCGTCGACGCGGACGACATCGCCTGAGGGCCGGACCCGTCTGCGCCGCCCGCCGGGTCAGCTCTCCGGCGGGCTCAGCTCTCCGGCGGGCTCAGCTGACCGCCGGCTCAGTCTTCCGGCGGGTCGATGAGCGCTGCCGGTGTGACCGTGACCGGGAACGGCCGGGTGGCGACCAGCCTGTCGTCACCGCGCACGACACCGGCCGGGACGTAGTCGGCCCCGACCAGCTCGAAGGCCTCGATGGTCGCCGAGTCGGGGTCGACCAGCCAGCACACCGGGATCCGGAACTCGCGGTAGAGGTCGAGCTTCAGGGTTCGGTCGTAGCGGCGGGTGCTCGCGTCGGCGATCTCGACCACCGCGAAAGGTGTCTCGGCGATCCGCCGCCGCGCGGGGTCGCCGACCGCGACGACGGCGATGTCCGGCACCAGCAGGCACCGCGGGGACAGCTCCACCTGGACGCTGGTGAACACCTGCGCGCCGGAGGTCGCCGTGTCGGTGAGCAGGGTCCTGAGCCGGTCCGTCACCCGTGCGCGCAGCGGCGTCGGCCACGGCCGTGCGACCAGGAGCCCGTCCAGGATCTCGACCCGCGCGGCATCGTGGACGATCTTGTCGAGGTCGGCGACGGTGACCGGCGGCGACGGCAGCACGAGACCTGGGCGATGGGCTCGTAGCGGAGCGGGAGCTTGTACCACGCTTTTCATCGTGCCTGTTGCTCCGTCCACTGTCGAAGTCTTACGGTCGCGACCCGCGGACGCCAATCTTACTACCGTTCGGTAACTTGATGACAGGCCGTTCAAAGGAATGCGAAAGGGGCGGCCCGGCCGAAGCCGGAACCGCCCCCTCTGCTCGTCAGAGCGCGGGAACTGGACTCAGAAGTCCATCTCGCCGCCGCCGCCCGGCATGGCCGGGGCCGCGTTCTTCTCCGGCTTGTCGGCGATGACGGCCTCGGTGGTGAGGAAGAGGCCGGCGATCGACGCGGCGTTCTGCAGCGCCGAGCGGGTGACCTTCGCCGGGTCGATGATGCCGGTGGCGACCATGTCGACGTAGTCGCCGGTGGCCGCGTTCAGGCCGTGGCCGGTCGGGAGGTTGCGCACCTTCTCGACCACGACGCCGCCCTCGAGACCGCTGTTGAACGCGATCTGCTTGATGGGCGCCTCGAGCGCGAGCCGGACGATGTTCGCCCCGGTCGCCTCGTCACCGGTGAGCTCGAGCTTCTCGAAGGCGCTGGTGGACGCCTGCAGGAGAGCGACGCCACCGCCGGCGACGATGCCCTCCTCGACCGCGGCCTTCGCGTTCGAGACGGCGTCCTCGATGCGGTGCTTCTTCTCCTTGAGCTCGACCTCGGTGGCCGCGCCGACCTTGATGACCGCGACGCCGCCGGCGAGCTTCGCCAGCCGCTCCTGCAGCTTCTCGCGGTCGTAGTCCGAGTCGGACTTCTCGATCTCGTTGCGGATCTGGTTGACCCGGCCCGCGATCTGGTCCGCGTCGCCAGCACCCTCGACGATGGTGGTCTCGTCCTTGGTGATGACGACCTTGCGGGCGCGGCCCAGCAGGTCGACGGTGGTGCCCTCGAGCTTGAGGCCGACGTCCTCGGAGATGACCTGGCCGCCGGTCAGCACGGCGATGTCGGTCAGCATGGCCTTGCGGCGGTCACCGAAGCCGGGGGCCTTCACCGCGGTGCTCTTGAAGGTGCCGCGGATCTTGTTGACGACCAGGGTGGCCAGCGCCTCGCCCTCGACGTCCTCGGAGATGATCGCCAGCGGCTTGCCGGCCTGCATGACCTTCTCCAGGATCGGGAGGAGGTCCTTGACCGCCGAGATCTTGCTGTTGGCGATGAGGATGTACGGGTCGTCGAGGACAGCTTCCATGCGGTCGGTGTCCGTGACGAAGTACGGCGAGATGTAGCCCTTGTCGAAGCGCATGCCCTCGGTGAGCTCAAGCTCGAGGCCGAAGGTGTTGCTCTCCTCGACGGTGATGACGCCTTCCTTGCCGACCTTGTCCATCGCCTCGGCGATCATGCTGCCGATGGCCGGGTCACCGGCGGAGATGGAGGCGGTGGAGGCGATCTGCTCCTTGGTCTCAACGTCCTTGGCGACGCTGATGAGCTCCTCGGAGACGCGCTCGACGGCGGCCTCGATGCCTTTCTTCAGGCCCATCGGGTTCGCGCCGGCGGCGACGTTGCGCAGGCCCTCGCGGACGAGTGCCTGGGCCAGGATCGTCGCGGTGGTGGTGCCGTCACCCGCGACGTCGTTGGTCTTCTTCGCTACTTCCTTGACGAGTTCCGCGCCGATCTTCTCGTACGGGTCCTCGAGCTCGATCTCCTTGGCGATGCTGACGCCGTCGTTGGTGATCGTGGGGACGCCCCACTTCTTCTCCAGGACAACGTTGCGACCCTTGGGGCCGAGCGTGACCTTGACAGCGTCGGCCAGCTGGTTCATGCCGCGCTCCAGGCCGCGCCGTGCCTCCTCGTCGAAGGCAATGATCTTCGGCATGGTGTCTGGGTCCTCCCAGGGGGATGGCAGTTCGATGGCCTGGCCACAACGACGCCCGCGACGGACGGCCCGACCCGGCTCCCCGCCTGAACGGGAGGACGACCAGGAAGCCTCGTCGTTTCAGCCTTTGGCACTCCCGTGGGGAGAGTGCCAGGTCCTGTTTAGCACTCGCCATGGGAGAGTGCAAGCGCGTGCCGCTCCGCGTGACGGTGTGGCGCGGGCACGCCGGCGGGGCCCGGCCAGCCCGCTCCCGGGCTCTTTGTCTGACTCGGCGCGGGGCCGCAGCCGGCTCCGCTCGGACCGCCGGTGGGCTCCGCTCGGACTGGCCGTGCGGTCAGCCCAGCAGCCCTGATCTCCGGCCGACATCCACCGCCGCTGTCCGATTCCGTACGCCCAGCTTGTTACGGATGCTCCGCAGGTAGGCCTTGACGGTTTCCGGGCTGACGACCAGCCGGGTGGCGATCTCGGCATTGGAAAGGCCCTGCGCCACCAGGTCGAGCACTTCGACCTCCCGTCGGGTAAGGCTGAACGCGGTCTGGTCCGCCGTCACCGTTTCGAACAGGCTGTCTTCGAGCAGCTGCTGAATGATGGCAATCCGCTCCCGGGCCAGCGGGGTGCTGGCCTGCTTGGCGAGTTCCTCCAGGTGGACGCCGATCTCCCACAGAGCCTGGATCTCCATCTTCAGACGGAGCAGCCCACCGAGCCGGTCTGTCTGCGTGGACTGGGCGATCAGAGCCGCCAGGCGGCTTATGATCGACAGCGCTGTTCTGGTGGTCGCGGCCCCGATCTGACCGGATCGCCGGGCCAGGTAGAACACGAACAGCACACGGCCGTCGAACCGCAGGGGAACGGCCAGCACCGAGCGCATGCCTCCGCAGGCCGTGAGGTCCACGTCATCGGCGAGAGCCGGCATCACCCATCTGCCGCTTTCGACCAGGGTGTACCGGCCAAGCGCCACGACCCGCCCACTGACCCCCTCGTTCGGCGGGATCGTCGCAGCGGGGAGCCTGCAGCCTCGGATGCCGTCGACGCAGCGGATGCTGATGTTCCGGGTATGCGGCTCGACGTGGCCGCCTGCCACCAGGTCCACGCCGGTCCGGGCCCGCAGCCTGGTGACGACCTGGGTCAGGAACTGGTCGCGCCGGGCACTCCGGGTGTCTCGACCATCGTCGCCGGTTCTCTCGTTACCTGTCCTGACGGTCACCTTGTACCTGCTCCTCGGTCGATCGGGCGGCTGGTCGATCGGGTGGCGCAGGGCCCCGACAACCGGGACAAGTGACCGTGCGGAGCCGCCGGATTCGCTCATTCCTGGTTCCGGACGGTGTTCGGACCGAGATTGATCAACATCTAGAAACGGTCAAAGCATAACAATCCGCACCTGGCGTCGCTAATAAGTGACCTGATCTGTGCTGTGTCGCACTGGTCTGCGGGGTGGAGTGGTTCGCCTCCCGCCAATCCGTGAACCTTTTTGTCTGGAAGCAGGGCGTTCGGGGCCCGAACCTACGTGTTTTAGGGCTTCGCTAAGTACCCCAGAAAGAGGGTATTAAAACGGGCTGGACTTCCCGAGACTACGAATCTCCTTCGCGGTCATCTGAATCCCTCTGGATGGATGGGCGTGCCTGCGTGGATGCGTTGTTTGCGGAGGGAACGAACTCCGGCGGAGGTCGGGTAATCCATCCGATGAAATGTCAGAGATATCAGTCGACTGATATCAGAAGTGTACTGAACGGATAGTCGGTGGAAGGGGTGTGTATGGCGGTGGGCGCACCGCGGTGGCCCGGCGCGGATGAGTACGGTTCCCGGCTGGAAACCCGGTCTGACGAGCCGCGGACACAGCGCGGTGGCTTGTTCGCCCTGCTGGCAGGTGCCGCCACGACCCGTCCCTGGCGAGTGCTCACGATCGCCGGCCTGCTGCTGGTACTGGCGGCGCCGTGGGCCGCGGGCATCTTCGGGCACCTGGCCGTGGGTGGGTTCTACGCGCCCGAAGACCCCGCGGCCCGGGCCGAGGCGCTGCTTGACTCCGAGTTTCCCGGCGCCCCGCCGAACGTGGCTGTCCTCCTCACGGCGGCCGGAGGCATCGACGGCCCCACCCCGGCCCGGCTGGGCCGGGACCTCACCACCCAGCTCTCCGGGGAAGCCGGTGTCACCGCGGTCGTCTCCTACTGGGGCCAGGCCGGTCGCAGCGAACTGTTCCGGTCACGGGACGGTCGGTCCGCCCTGATCCTGTTCCGGCTCACCGGCACCGAGGACGAGGTCCAGAAAAGGCTCGACCAGCTGTACGAGAAGTACGCGCACCGAGGCCCCGGCGTTCAGGTGACCTTCGGTGGCGCACCCGCGACGATGCGCGACGTCACCGAACGCGGCCGGGAGGATCTCGAACGGGCGGAGCTCGTTACCGCGCCGCTCGTCTTCGCCGTCCTCCTCTACGCCTTCGGCGGTGTGACCGCGGCACTGCTGCCGGTGCTGGTGGGCGGCAGCGCGGTCATCGCGAGCATCGCGCTGTTGCGTGTGCTGGCCGAGATGACACCGATCTCGGTGTTCTCGCTCAACCTCACCACCGCGCTCGGCTTCGCTCTCGCCGTCGACTACAGCCTGTTCATCCTGCGTCGGTTCTGGGAGGAGCAGCGCAACGGGCGCACTCGGGCCGACTCCCTGCGGGTCAGCCTGCAGACCGCCGGACGCACCGTCCTGTTCTCCGGGGTGACCGTCGCGCTGTCCCTGACGGGAGCACTGCTGTTCCCGCTGCCGTACCTGCGTTCCTACGCGTTCGCGGGCGTCGCCGTGGTGATCACCTCGGAGGTCGCCGCGCTGCTCCTCCTCCCCGCCGCGATCATGGTCCTGGGGGATCGGATCGACGCCCGCCGACAGAGGTGGGCCGGGGTGGAACATCCGGCCCGCCACTCGGGCAGCATGGCGGGCACCCTCGGCAGGCGGGATCGCCGAGGGCGGGCCGGTCGCCGGGCGCGGCGCGAGCCCGGGGCGGTCTGGGCCGGTATCGCGCGGATGGTGATGACACGTCCCCTGCTGTTCGGCGGCGCGGCCGTCGCGGTGATGCTGATCCTGGCGGCACCGCTGCGGGATCTGACAGTGGCGCTCGCCGATGACACCGTCCTGCCGGCGACGTCCGAGTCGCACATCGTCAACGACGCCATGCGAGATGACTTCGCCATCTGTCTGCCGTGCCAGATCCCGCTCGTCGTGCCCGGGGTGGACGCCCGCGATCCGATTGCCGCGGCCCAGCTCAGTGGCTATGCCGTCGCGGTGTCGGCGGTGCCGGGAGTGGCCCGGGTCGACACGGCGGCCGGAAGCTTCGCCGGCGGGCATCAGGTGATGCCGGCACCGGCGGACGGTGGTTCGTTCATCGGGGTGCACGGTGGGACGTGGCTTTCTCTGTGGCCCGATCACCCGGACGCCGTCTCCGCCGAGACGAGGGAGATGATCGGGCGGATACGCGCGGTGCCGTCCCCTTTTCCGGTCTACGCCGGTGGAATCGCTCCCCACCTGCTGGAAACGCGGGACAAGGTGGTTCGCAGCCTGCCCCGTGCCGTCGGCATGGTGGTGCTGGTGACCTTCGTCCTGTTGTTCCTTTTTACCGGCAGTGTCGTTCTTCCGATCAAGGCACTGGTCCTCAACGCACTCAATCTGGCGGCCGTGCTCGGTGTTCTCGTCCTGGTCTTCCAGGAGGGGCACGTCGGGGTGCTGACCGAAGGCCTGCAGATCTCGGGAACGACGGAGCTGACCAGCCCGGTTCTGATGTTCTGCATCGCGTTCGGGCTGAGCATGGACTACGAGATCTTCCTGCTCTCCCGGATCCGGGAGGAGTATCTGCGCACCGGGAACAACACCCGGTCGGTCGCACGTGGTCTGGGCTCCACCGGCCCGTTGATCACGTGTGCGGCACTCGCCCTGATCGTCGTCATGATCGGCGTGGCGACCTCGGGGATCAGCATCATCAGGATGGTCGGGGTGGGTCTCGCGGTCGCCGTCATTCTCGATGTGACCGTCGTGCGCGCGATCCTGGTCCCGGCGTTCATGGCACTGGCGGGCGACTACAACTGGTGGGCCCCGCGGCCGCTGCGCCTGCTCCACGAGCGGTACGGACTCCATGAAGGACACGCCGAGGGACACCCCGAGGAAACGGGGGAGCGGGCGGAATCGGAATTTTTGCCGCGCCCGGCTCGATGGAATTATCCGGTGCGGACTGAGAGCGGTTTTCGCGCGTTCCACGGCTGGGATCGGTACCCGTCGGTGGAAATCTCCGAGGTGTACCGAGAACCGAGTTCAAGTCGCCCTGAGGAGAGTTCGGCGAAGGTGTCTGCATTGTTTTCCGAGGAGGAGTCGTGGGCATTGTCCGGGCGCTGACGGTGGGGGAGGGTATAGCCCTCTTCCTGGGTACTCTTGATCATTCCGGGAATGTGGGTACCCGGCGGGTCTATGCGCTGACGTTACGGCAGCTACGCGACTATCTCGGTCCCGGGGCGCCGCTTGCGGTACTTGATGAACCGGGTGCGGCGAGTGCGCTGGCGGTCTGGTTCACGGGCCGGTGGGGGCAGCGTGCACCGGCGACGTTCAACCGCAACCTCGACACGCTGCGTTCGGCGGCCGGTTACTGGCGTGACCAGGGCTGGATCGTCACCGAGCCGACTGCCGAGGTGCGCCGCCGCGGTCGAGCCCCCGCGCAGACCCGGACGCTGTCCCGCGCGGCGGTCGCGGAACTCGTCACCCGAGAGGGCATCGACCTGCGCGAACGGGTGCTGTGGTGGATGTTGTACGAGACCGCCGCCAGGGCTTCGGAGGTCCTGGCCCTCGACGTCGAGGATCTGGATCTGCGGCACCGGTGCGCGCCGGTGCATCGCCGACGCAACGCCGTGGCCGTGATCATCTGGCGGGCCGGGACCGCCCGGCTGCTGCCACAGCTGCTGATGGGCCGCGAGGCGGGGCCGGTGTTCCGCACCGACCGTGGCACCCGGCTGACCTACCGGCGCGCCGCCGACATCTTCAACACCGCGACCGACGGAGCGACGCTGCACCAGCTTCGCCACTCGGCGCTCACCCACGCCGCCGAGGACGGGGCGAACACCTCGACACTGCTGGCCTACTCTGGGCTCACTTCGGTCGCCTCCCTTGCCCGGTACACACGCCTGTCAGCCAGGGCGCTGGCGCAATGGCAGCTGGGCGACGAAGCCGGGCCTCACCCCGGCGGCGCCTCCCGCGGCGGCCCGGGGCGGTCCCGCGGTGAGGCGCCCCGGCGTGAGGCGCCCCGGCGTGAGACAAACGCCTCGCCGCCGTGGTCCAAGCCGTGGTATCAGCGCGGTGGATCAGTCGTCGCCGAGGCCGGCGGCCTCGAAGGCGGACAGCGACGGCCGGATCGTCGCGGTCGGGCCACCGGTGGGCACCAGCGGGTCGAGCGTCTTGAGGCCGTCGCCGGTGTTGTAGATGACGGTCTCGACGTCCGGGTCGAGGCGGCCTTCGTCGAGCAGGCGGCGCAGGCAGGCGACGGTGACGCCGCCGGCGGTCTCGCCGAAGATGCCCTCGGTGCGGGCGAGCAGGCGGATGCCGTCGACGATCTGCTCGTCGGTGACGTCCGTGATCGCGCCGCCGGTGCGGCGGGCGACGTCGAGGGCGTATGGGCCGTCCGCCGGGTTGCCGATCGACAGTGACTTGGCGATGGTGGACGGCTTCACCGGGGACACCGTGTCGACGCCGCGGGCGAACGCGGAGGCGACCGGGTTGCAGCCGGCGGCCTGGGCGCCGAAGACCTTGTACGGGGTGGGCTCGACCAGGCCGAGCTTGCCCAGCTCACCGAAGGCCTTGTCGACCTTGGTGAGCAGCGACCCGGACGCGATCGGGACGACGACCTGGCCGGGGAGCCGCCAGCCGAGCTGCTCCGCGACCTCGTACCCGAGCGTCTTCGAGCCCTCGGCGTAGAACGGCCGCACGTTGACGTTGACGAACGCCCACTCGTACTCGCCGGCGAGCTCGCTGCACAGCCGGTTCACGTCGTCGTAGTTGCCCTGGATGGCGACGAGCGTGCCGCCGTAGACCGCGGTCGACACGGTCTTGCCGGCTTCCAGGTCGTGCGGGACGAGCACGATCGAGCGCAGCCCGGCGGACGCCGCGTGGGCGGCCACCGACTGGGCGAGGTTGCCGGTGGACGCGCAGGCCACAGTGGTGAAACCGAGGTCACGGGCGGCGGTGAGGGCCACCGAGACGACCCGGTCCTTGAACGAGTGCGTCGGGTTGGCGCTGTCGTCCTTCACCCACAGGGTGCGCATGCCCAGCTCGGCTGCCAGCCGCGGCGCGGGGCGCAGCGGCGTCCAGCCGGCACCCAGCGAGACCCGCCGCTCGGCGACGTGCCCGGCGGGCAGCAGCCCCACGTAGCGCCACAGGTTCTGCGGGCCGGCCTCGATCGACTCGCGGGTGACCCGGCGTAGCCGGTCCTCGTCGTAGGCGATTTCGAGTGGCGCAAAACACTCCACACAGACGTGCGTCGGCGACAGCGGATAGGTGGCTCCGCAGTGGCGACAGGACAGCGAAACAGCGGGGTTCGCGGTATCCGGGCTCGGGAGAGTGGCGCGCTCGGGCGCGAGAGTCATGCGTGAACTCCTCATCTTTCCCGGGCGCCGGCTGCGTCCCGGGTCGGAATTAGCACCTGCCGCGCAGGGTCGCGTCGGTGGTTGCCGGGGCTTCGCTGGGCCGTTCCCTCTGCCCCTCTGGATGAGCCAGATGAAGTTGTCTGTCCGTACTGTAGTCCGCGTGTGGGCGGGTGTGCACCGTAGTTTGTGGGGTCGGACGGGCGTCACGAACTGAGGGAGACGTAAGCGTGCCTGTACGGATCGTCTATACCGATCTTGACGGAACGATGGTCGGCCCGCGTGGATGCTTCTTCCGCTCCGAGGACGGGGCCAGCACCCTGGAACCGGCCCGCGCGCTGGTGGACCTGCATGAGGCCGGTGTCGCGCTGGTCCTGGTCTCGGGGCGGACGCGGCCGCAGCTCGTGGAAGCCGCCGGGATCTTCGGCGCGGACGGGTTCATCGGGGAGCTGGGCGCCATCGTCGGGTGGACCAGCGGAACCTGGCTCGACAGCGAGATCCTGCGCGGTGCCATGCCGGATTCCTACGCCCAGGTGCCGGAGAGCCTGCTCGACGAGCTGATCCGGCTCCACCCCGGTCGCCTCGAGCTGCATTCGCCCTGGCACGCGGGCAGGGAGATCGACGTCATGCTG
This sequence comes from Parafrankia irregularis, assembly GCF_001536285.1. Taxonomy (NCBI): domain Bacteria; kingdom Bacillati; phylum Actinomycetota; class Actinomycetes; order Frankiales; family Frankiaceae; genus Parafrankia; species Parafrankia irregularis. The sequence goes on from NZ_FAOZ01000014.1 coordinate 94,929, forward strand.
CGCGGCAAGATCAACCTCGCCGAGGTGGACGAATGGCTCGCCGAGACCGGTTTCGGCTGGCTGAGCATGCGTGACAACGGGCTGGTCTCGCCGGCGAACATGCCCGACCTCGGTGAGATACCTCACGTCTATCACCTGGTGCCGGACGGCGTCAGCAAGGGCGAGGCGGTGGCCTACGACCTCAAGCGGCGCGGGATCGACCCGGCCGACGCCATCGCCATCGGTGACTCGGCCAGTGATCTGGAGATGGCTCGTTCGGTGGGCCGGATGCATCTGGTGGCCAACGCGGTGCGCCATCCCGACATCGCCGAACTACTCACCAGGCACGACAACGTGGTGGTCGAGTCGGACGCGGTCGGGCTGGGCTGGGCGAGCGCCATCCGCAGCGCTATCGACGGCCGGTAACGACTGGTAACGATCAGTGACGAACCCGACACCCCCGTGCGGGGGTGTCGGGGCAGCCCGATAGCCCCGCCGTGCGGGGATGACACCCCGACAGGGCGCTCGATGTCCTACGCTCCGCTGTGTGCGTCACATGCCGGGCATCGGGGAGCTCGCGGCGCAGGCCGGTGCCGGCTCGTTCCAGGCCGACCTGCTGGTCGCGTCGAACCGGGGTCCGGTCTCCTTCGCGGTCGGGGATGACGGCCTGCTGATCCCTCGACGCGGTGGCGGCGGGCTGGTCAGCGGTCTCGCCCAGGTCGTGCAGGACGCGCCCGAGGACGGCGGCGAGCTGCTTTGGGTCTGCACCGCACTCAGCGAGGCCGACCGCCGGGCGGCCCGCTCGGCGCCGGGCGGCCGCATCGACCAGGCCGGCTACGACACCGGCGGTGCCTCGGTCCGCATGCTCGACCTGGACCGGGTGCTGTTCGACCGGGCCTACAACGCGGTCGCCAACCGGACGCTCTGGTTCGTCCTGCACCTGTTGCACTCGCCGTCGACGGAACCGAGCTTCGGGGCGTCGTTCCGGCAGGACTGGGCAGCCTACGAGGACTACAACGCCGCCTTCGCCGAGGCGCTCGCCGAGCAGGCCGCGCCGGGGGCGTGCGTCCTCGTCCAGGACTATCACCTGACGCTGGTGCCGGCCCTGCTGCGCGCGATCCGGCCGGATGTGCGCATCGCCCACTTCAGCCACACACCCTGGTCGCCACCGCAGTACTTCCGGATGCTGCCCGACTCGGTGGCGGCGGCCATCCTGCGGGGCATGCTCGGGGCCGACCGGCTCGGTTTCCTCGCCCCCGCCTGGGCGGAGGCCTTCCGGGAGTGCTGTGCCGAGATCCTGGGCGCGACGGTCGAGGGCGATGCGATCTCGGCCGGCGGGCGCACGGTGCGGACGAGCCTCTACCCGCTCGGTGTGGACGCCGCCGAGCTGCGGGACCGTGCCACCCGGCCGGATGTGCAGGAGCGGGTGGCCGAGCTGCGTGAGCTGGCTGGTGGCTGCCGACTGGTGGTGCGGGTCGACCGCACCGAGCTGTCGAAGAACATCGTCCGCGGGCTGGACGCCTACCGCGAGCTGCTGCGCGCACATCCGGAATGGCACGGGCGGGTGATGCATCTGGTCTGCGCGTACCCGTCGCGGCACGATCTGCCCGAGTACCGCGAGTACACCGCGGCGGTGCAGCGCATCGCGGCGGAGATCGAGGCCGAGTTCGGCACCGAGAGCTGGCTGCCCGTGCACCTGGAGATCAGCGACGACTTCCCGCGCTCGCTGGCCGCGATGAGCCTGGCGGACGTCCTGGTGGTCAACCCCATCCGGGACGGGATGAACCTAGTCGCGAAGGAGGGGATGGTCGTCTCCACGGAGAACGCCGTTCTCATCCTTTCCCGGGAGGCCGGCGCCTGTTCGCAGATGTCCGCCGACGCCCTGGTGGTGAACCCGTTCGACGTCACCGCCACCGCGGAGGCGATGCACACCGCGCTGACCATGGACCCGGCGCAACGGTGCGCCCGGACCGGGCGGCTCGCCGCGATCGCCGCGCAGTTGCCGCCGCGCGCGTGGTTCCGGGCGCAGCTCGACGAGATCGCCGGCTAGCCAACCAGCCGACCGCCGACTGGTGCGGCTCGTGGCCCCACCCCGCCTCTGGCCCGCCGCTGGCCCCACCGTGGCCTCTGGTGCCTCAGGCCGCCGTTGCTGCTGGGCAAGATCTGAGGATCCTGGTTGTCAGCACGACCAGGATCCTCAACTCTTCGAGTTGAGGCCGTTGTTGCCGGACAAGATCAGAGGATTTTGGTCGCTGGAACGACCAAAATCCTCAGTGCTTCGGGGCGGCTGAGGCATCAGTGCCCGGCGTCGGTCTCGGACGTCGGGCCTGACAGGTCAGGGCATCAGCCGGTCGGCCAGGACCTCCAGCAGGGTGACCATGCCGGCCGGGCCGTCGACGACCAGATCCGCCCGCAGGCGCAGTGCGTCCGGCACCTCGGGGCTGTCACTGCACACGGTGACGCCACCCACGCCGCTGGCCCGCAGCTCGTCGACCGCCTCGAACGCGGGCAGGTCGCCCAGGTCGTCACCGGCGACCAGCACCGACCGGGCCCCGCGCTCGGCGATCAGCGCGCGCAGCGCCCGGCCCTTGTCATGACCGGGTGGGCGCAGCTCCAGCACCCGCTTGCCGGGCGCGGCCTCCAGACCGTGGTCCTGGGCCAGCCGGCTCAGGGCCGGCGTCAGCGCGGCGAGCGTGGCGTCCGGGTCGGCGGTCCGCCGGACGTGCACGACCAGGGCGTGCTGCTTGTCCTCGACGGACGTCCCGGCCGGGGCATCCTGGAGTGCCTCGGTGAGGGCACTGCGCAGGGTGCCCACCCCGGGCAGCGGCTCCGGGCTGGTGGTCTGCCCGGTCTCGGCGTCCCAGCGCTGCAGCCCGTACTGGCCGAGGACGAGCAGCCGGCCGAGGTCGGCGAACCGCGCCGCCTCGGTGAGCTGCAGGACGGCGTCCACCGGCCGGCCGGTGATGATCGCCACGGTGCCGACCCGGCGGGCGATCCGGCTCAGCGCCGCCATGGCGCCCGGGGCGGGAACGGCGTCCCCGGGCCGGGACACGATCGGTGACAGGGTGCCGTCGTAGTCGAGCGCGACCAGGGCGTTCTCCGGTGCGGTCAACAGGGCGGCCAGACCGGCACCGCCGGCCGGGGTGCGTGGGGTCGGCGGGGATTCCACGGTGGCGGGCGCGGCCCGGCCGGTGGGCGGCGAGGTCGAGGATTCGGTCACGATCGCTCCCGGTCGCATGCGGTGGGTGGTGGCGGGCCGGCTGCCGTCAGGGCTGGTCGCCGGCAGGAAAGTCCCTGGTGATGACCAGGATGAGGGTGTCCGTCTCGACGATTCGCGTCTCGGCGCGGGGGACCATGCGGTCAACCCCGGGGACGGTCTCCAGCAGAGTGCGGGCCGCCTCGGCGTCCTCGGGGTCGTAGAAGACAGTCGTGACCGGGACGTTGTACTGGCCCACGTAGTTGCCGGTCCGCTCGACCTTGAAGCCGGCGGCCTCCACCTTGTCGGCGGCGCGGTCGGCGAGTTTGGCGATCCGGGAGTTGTTCAGCACGATGACGGGCGCGACCACGTGCGGCGCCGCCGGGTCGGACCCGGGTTTCGGCGTGGCCGGGGCGGTCGTCGGCGTCGCCTGCCGGGATGGTGTCGGCTCGGTGGTCTCGGCCGGCCGGGTGGATTCGGCGGGCCTGGTCGGCTCGGTGGTCTCGGCCGGCCTCGTCGGCTCGGCGGACGCGGCCCGGGTGGGGCTGGCCCCCGCGGCGGCGACCTCGTCATCGGTGTCGCCGTTGAACAGGTTCACCAGCAGGATGCCGGCGAGCACGGCCAGCACGGCCACGGCGGTGGCGGCCGCCGTGCGCAGGCGGTCACTACCGCGGTTTCGGTAGGGGTGGGAGCCACTGGGCACGGGGCTCTCCTCATGCGTCGTCGGGATCGTCGCCGCCGGGCGCGCCGGCGTCGTCCAGGGCGCCGGCGCGGGCGCGCCGGCGTTCGTCAAGCAGCCGCTGCAGCCGGTTGACGAGCATCGGCTCGGCGGCCAGCGCGGCTGGTGACTCGATCAGTACATGCAGCTTCTGGTAATAGCGGGTCGACGACAGACCGAACTCGGCCTGGATCGCGGCATCCTTGGGGCCGGTGTGCACCGGCCACTTCTTCTCGAACGCCAGCATCCGGGCATCCCGCTCGCTCAGGCTGCCGCCGCCCACAGCCGGGCCGGAATCGGCAGCGTCCGATCCGGGGGCGGGGGGCACGGCGAACCTCCTTGCGGGGCAACAGCCTCGCTGGGGAGGCAGGGACGCCGCCCACTATTTCATCCCGTGGGTCCCACATCCCGGTTCGTTCCTCCGGACACACCGGGCGCGTCGGCCCTCAGTGGCCCATAGCGTCGGACGGCCCATGGCGTCGATGGCATCGGTCCAGCGCCGCCGGCCCATACCGCGCAGGCGGGGCGACTCATACCGTTGAGCGGTGCGACCGCATGAGGAGACGGCAGGTCCCGAAGAGGGGGCCGGGGGTGAGTCCCGCCGGTTCGCCCGCACGCCGGAGGACTTCGAGTGCCTGGTGTGCGGGGCGACGGTCCGGGGTGACGGCTACACGAACCACTGTCCGGCCTGCCTGTGGTCGCGGCATGTGGACGTCCACCCCGGCGACCGCGCGGCGGCGTGTCGGGGGCTGATGCGCCCGGTCGCGGTGGAGATGCGGGCCAGGGACAGCATCCTGACCCATCACTGTGTGGACTGCGGCCATCGGCGCCGCAACCGGACCGCACCGGCGGACGCCGAGGCCGCCCTGTTCGCGCTGGCCAGGATGGTCGCGGAGGAGGTCAGTCGGCACGGGCCGGAGCCCGCGGGCCCGCAGCGCGGCGGCCAGCAGGTCAGGGGTACAGGCCCCGGGTCCGGTGCGCCTCGGCGACGCGGGCGACGCCGATGATGTGGGCGGCGGTGCGCAGGCTCACCCGCCGCTCGCGGGCCAGCGCGGAGACCTCCCGGTAGGCGCGCAGCATCAGCTCGCGCAGGCGGTCGTTCACCTGGTCCTCCGACCAGAAGTACGCCTGGATGTCCTGCACCCATTCGAAGTAGGAGACGGCGACGCCGCCACCGTTGGCGAGGATGTCCGGCACGATCACCGTGCCGTTCCCGGTCAGGATCCGGTCGGCCTCCGCCGTCACCGGTCCGTTCGCGCCCTCGACGATCAGTGGCGCCTTGACCCGGTCGGCGTTCCCGACGTTGATCACACCCTCGAGGGCCGCGGGGACCAGCATGTCGACGTCCAGCTCGAGCAGCTCGTCGTTGGTGATCGTGTCGGTGCCGGGGTAGCCGACGACCGTGTCGCCGCCGCGGGCCACGTGCCGGATCAGTGCTGTCGGGTTGAGCCCCGCGCTGTTGTGGACGCCGCCCTTGACGTCGGACACCGCGACCAGGCGGCAGCCGGCGTCGTGCAGGTACTGGGCGGCGAGCGCACCGACCTTGCCGAAGCCCTGCACGGCGACCGTGGTCTCCCTGGGCTCCTTGTCGAGCTCGCGCAGCGCGGCGAACGCCGCCAGCTGGACGCCACGGCTGGTGGCCCCGGCCCGCCCGGCGGATCCGCCGATCGACAGCGGCTTGCCGGTGACCACGCCCGCGGCGGTGTGGCCGGTGTGCGTGGAGTAGGTATCCATGATCCAGGCCATGGTCTGCTCGTCGGTGCCGACGTCCGGCGCCGGGATGTCCTTGTCCGGCCCGATCAGCGGCACCAGCTCGGCCGCGTACCGCCGGGTCATCCGCTCACGTTCCTGCCGTGAGAGCAGGCCCGGCTCGACGGCGATCCCGCCCTTCGCCCCGCCGTAGGGGATCCCCATCAGCGCGCACTTCCAGGTCATCCACATGGCGAGGGCCTTGACCTCGTCAAGATCGCAGGATGGGTGGTAGCGCAGGCCGCCCTTTGCGGGCCCACGCGCCAGGTTGTGCTGGACCCGGTAGCCGGACAGGACGAGCAGCTGCCCGTCGTCGCGCAGCAGCGGCACCGAGACGGAGATCGATCGGCGCGGGGTGCGCAGCAGGTCGTGCATGCCGTCGTCCAGGCCCAGGTGGCGGACGGCGTCGGCAAGCTGCACGCACGCCGTGTCCCAGGCGGAGCCGGTCCCGAGGATCACAGAGCACCTCCGTGACTTCTGCTGTCGGGCAGCGTCCAGGGCGGGTGACGCTTGGCCATCGGGACGCCGAGCCGGTGATGTAACGCTAGGTAGCGAAGCGTACTCGCATGGCGATGACTTTCTCACGCCGGTACCTGCCGTGCCGGCGCGGCAGGTACTTTTCGGCAGATGCGACGTGCCTGGGTGAGTCCGTTCGGCCGGTCGCTGTTCGGCCGCCCGCTGCTCGTCCGCTGGGCACTGAGCCGTGCGGTGCTCCTCGTGCTGGCGCTGGCCGGGCAGGTGTTCGGCGCGCAGCAGAGCGTTCTCGGCGATGTGGATCTCTACCGGGACTGGGGGCACACGCTCGTCGCGCAGGGGCAGGTTCCCGGTGACGAGAAGTGGCAGTACCCGCCGGGTGCCGCGGTGGTGCTGGCACTGCCGGCCGTGCCGAGGGAACTGCTGGGTGTCCCGTACGAGGTCTCGTTCTACCTGCTGATCCTCGGGCTCGACGCGGTCGTGACCTGGGCGCTGGCCCGGCGTTCGCGCCGCGCGGCGAACTGGTGGCTGCTGGGCACCCTGGCGCTGGGCCCGGTCACCGTGGCCCGTTTCGACCTGGTGCCCGCCGCCGGTGCGCTCGCGGCCGTGCTCGCGCTGGGCCGTGATGGCAGCGGCCCTGGTCCCAGCCCCAGCCCCGGCGGCGACCGCGACCGGTTCGGTCGCTTCGGTGGCTGGGTGGCCTTCGGCGCCGCGGTGAAGGTGTGGCCAGGGCTGCTGCTCGTCGCCCTCGGCCGTCGGCACGCGGCCCCGGCGCGGTTCGGGTGGATCGCGGCCGGTGCCGCGGCCGTGGCCGCCGGGCTGTCCGCGGTGCTCCTGACCGCCGGCTGGTGGCACGGCGCGCTCGGCTTCCTGGACGCACAGCGGGCCCGGGGCCTGCAGGTCGAGGCAGTACCGGCCACACCCTTCGTCGTGGCGGCGATGTTCGGGGCCGGCTCCGGCCCGACGTACTCCTACGGGTCGCTCCAGTTCGACAGCCCGGCCGCCCGGGGTGTCGCCTCCGCGTGTTCTCTCGTCGAGATGGCTCTGATCGGTGTGGCGGTGGTGTGGTGGTGGGGGCGCCGGCCGCGGGAGAAAGAGGCGCAGACTGCGGCTGCAGCCGCGGCCGGGACCGCGGGCCGTGCTCTGGCCGCGGTGCTCATCATCATGGTCACCTCACGGGTGCTGAGCCCGCAGTATCTGGTCTGGCTGCTTGCGCTGGCCGCGGCCCAGCTCGCCTGCACTCGCCCGGTGCCGGGCGGGGCCGGGGAGCCGGACGGTTCGGTCAGCCAGCCGGACGGGCACCCTCTCGGCCGACTGCCCGGACGGCGAGGCTGGCGGCGGGGTGGGCTGTGGGCCGGCCGGCGGGATCTGACGGTGCTGCTCGTTGCTGCCTGCCTGCTGACGCAGATCGTCTACCCGTGGCGGTACAACGATGTCGTGCAGGGCCGGGTGGTCGGAGGGCTGCTGCTGATCGCGCGGAACCTGCTGCTTGTAGTAGCCGCGTGGTATGCGCTGCGGGCTACCGCGAGCGAGCCGCGCGCCGCTGGACCTGCGGCGCCGCCGCCGCCAGCGCGAGCAGAACCAGTGCCGCCGCCGCTACCGCGCCAGGTACCCCGGCTCGGCCGAGCAGCCGCCAGGTTGCGGCGAGCGGTGACAACGTCGCGGCACACAGCCACACCGACGTGACCACGACCAGCGCGAGCACTGCCTTGGTCCGTCGGTCGAGTGCGGCGAGCGCGACGAGCGCTGCCAGGAACGGCACGCTGAGCGCGAGATACCACGGGTAGAGCACCGGGGAACCGAGAGCCACGGCCATCCCGCCGTAGCCCACGACGGCCAGATCATCCCGGTGTCCGCTCGTGGGCGGCCTTGACCAGGCCCGCAACAGGAGCCAGCCGACGATGAGACCAGCCGTGAGCAGGGTCAGGGCGCGGGTGGCCCGCAGCAGGCTGTCGTCCGTGACATCCAGCCCGACCAGGTGGGCCAGCGCACCGGCCGCGGTCGCGAGGATCGACGCCGGGGCCACACCCGTCTCGAGCTTGCCGGACGTCGCCAGCGCGCCGAGCCAGGTCGGCCCGAAGCCGCCCGCGGCACTGGCGGCGACAACCGCGATCGTCCCGGCGGCGACGTCCGCTCCCAGGGATCGTCGCCATCCGTCCCGGGCGTGGGCGACCACGAGCCAGGCGACCCCGAGGAAGGCGGTTGCCTTGACGCTCCCGGCGAGGCAGGCAAGGGCCACGGCCGCCGCGCCGAGCAACAGGTCGTGGTGCCCGGGGGAGGGCCGCTCGCGGACGCGCATCCGGTCGACGACCAGCGCGGCCGCGAGCAGTGCCGCGGCGAGCGCGTCCAGGTGCGCTCCACCGATCAGATGGATGATCACGAACGGATTGGCCGCGAGCAGGACGAGCACGATCGAGGCGTAGGAGTCCGCGGGGCCGGGTTCCGTACCCGTGCCGGCGGGTGAGCTTGCCGCGGTGAGCGAACCCGTCCCGGCGGTGAGTGGGCCCGGCCTGCGCCACAGGCGCAGCATCAGCAGGACGAGGGCAACAGTGGAGACCACCGCGATGATCCGCAGCACGACTGTCACGGTGGCGGGGCCGGACCCCAGAGCGTTCCCGACCGCCGCCGCGAACCGTTCCACACCCACGGCGAGCCCGCCATAGGGAGCATGTGTCTCGCGCCACCGGGGGTCGACGGCGGCGACGAATGCCGCGCCCGCCGTGCCGGCCGCGTCCGGTGAGAGCAGATCGCCGATCCCGTGGGTTGCCGGATCCAGCCCGTACCGGGCGAGTTCGCCCTGGGCCGCGTACGCGTAGACGTCCCGGCTGAACAACGGAGGGCCAACCGCGAACGGGGTTGCCCACGCGAGGGCGGCGACGGCGGCCGTCCGGGCCGGGAGCGCGTGACGCAGGGCGTGCCGCAGCAGGATGACCCAGGTCAGGCAGAGGGCGATCACGGCCAGCACCGCTGTGGCCGCAAGCACGCCCCTGACCGTGTCCGAGGGGGGCGCGGATGGGAGAATTCCCCACCAGGACGACGGGTCGCTGGCCTGTGGGTCCCGGGGGCCGAGCCGGGCCTCGCCGACCATGGCGATGATCGCGGCGATCGTGCCCGCCACGATCAGTCGCCGCCCTGGCGGCGTGCCTGCCCGGCGGCCGGCCGGGGCACCCGCAGTGTCGGCAGCGGTGGCGTCGGCGGCGCTGGCTGCGTCGGCGGTGCCGGTGGCGCTGGCTGCGTCGGCGGTGCCGGTGGCTGCGGTGTCGGTGGCGCTGGCGGTGTCAGCGGCGAAGATGTCGACGCTGTGTCCGTGCGTATTGATCAGGGTGCCGGTGGGGCCGGCCGTGTGAGCCTGGGAGGTGGCGGGTGGGCCTGCTGGCGACGCCTGATCCGCCGCTCGGGACCACCACCGGCGAAATCCCGGAATCGCCCGAGCTGGCGCGCCACAGTGGGACCGGTCGTCGCCACGACTCACTCCCGCAGACCTCCTGCCTCGCCGTGGGCCCTCGTCGCCGTAGCCGGCTGGCCGAGGCGGCAGCGGCGCTGGGCACCGCGGTGGTGCGCAGGCCCTGGCTGCTGACCGCCGTGCTCTGTCTGATCTCGGTGTGCTTCGACGTGACCGGCCCGGACACTCCCGCTCAGGAGTATCGGGTCTGGCTGTTCGAGCACGGCGGAGCGCTTCTGTGGGACGACGGTTGGTACGGCGGCCATCCCATACTCGGTTACAGTGTGCTCTTTCCCCCGCTGGGTGCCCTGCTCGGGGTCCAGACCATCGGGGTGCTGGCGTGTGTCGCCTCGACCGCGATCGTGACGAGGCTGCTGCGTGGGCCGGGGGGCCGCCGCGGGCATGATCTGGCGCTGGTGTGGTTCGCGGTAGCGACCGTGGCCAACCTGGTCGTCGGCCGGATGCCGTTCGCGCTCGGCATGGCCTTCGGTGCCCTCGCGCTGGTCGGCGCGAGGGAGCGCAGGGTCTGGCTGGTGTGGCTCGGCGCGGTGCTGTCGTCGCTCGCGTCGCCGCTTGCCGCCGGCTTCGTGCTGATGGTCGGCCTGGCTCTGCTCGGGTCGCTGCCGCGCCGGGTGCTCGCCGGGTTCCTGGGCGCGACCGCGGGGATCATCGTCGCGCTGGCCTTCCCCGACGAGGGCTACCAGCCGTTCCCGGCCGTCACGTTCATCTCCTTGCTGGCGCTGATCGGGTGCGGGCTGCTGCTGGTGCCGAAGGATCGGCGGGCGGTCCGTAACGGTCTGCTGCTGTGGGCGGCGGCGGCGATCTTCTTCTTCTTCGTGCCCACCCAGATCGGCGGCAACATAGCCCGCCCGGCGACGATGCTCGCCGGGCCGGCCGCCGCGGTGTTCCTGGCCGGCCGCCCGCGGGCGCTGGCCGTGGTGGCGATTCCACTGATCGCCTGGCAGATCGGCCCGGTCCACGGAGCCCTGGTCACACATGGTGATCCGTCAGCGTCGCCTGGCTACTACACCGAGATGCTGGACTACCTGGACAACGACAGCCCCGTGCCGGTCGGCCGGGTGGAGATTCCCTTCACCCGGTCGCACTGGGAGGCACGCTATGTGCCCCCGCGGATCCCCATGAGCCGGGGGTGGCTGCGCCAGGCCGACAGCAAGTACAACGCGCTGTTCTACGACGGGACGCTGACGGCCGAGACGTATCACGACTGGCTGCTTGCCCGGGGCGTCACCTATGTCGCGCTGCCGAACGTCGATCTCGACCCGTCCGCGGTGGCCGAGGCCGAGCTGCTCCGTTCCGGGCTGCCGTACCTGGAGCTCGCGTGGCAGAACGCGGACTGGAAGATCTGGCTGGTCCGGGACTCCGCGGGTCTGGTCCACGGGCCGGCCACCCTCACCGAGCTGGGCGTCAGCTCGATCGCGGTGTCGTTCGCGAACCCGGGCTTCGCCACGGTCCTGGTGCACTACACCCCGTACTGGCAGCTCACCGAAGGTGACGCCTGTGTGTTCCGTGCGGCAGGGGGTTGGACCGGCATCCTCACCCAGTCCAGTGGGGCCGTCCGTCTGTCGGCGCGCCTGTCGGTGGACGGTCTGACGCGTGCCAGCGCCCTGGACTGCCCGGCCGACGAACGCCTGCACTGAACCAGCTTCCGGGCCAGACGTTCGGGTCAGGCGGGCGGGTCCGGCGGTCGGGGCATCATCCGCACGATGCCGAGATCCGCCGCGGCGAGCACCACCGGCATGTTGAGCACGACGGCTCGGCTGCGGTCCTGATCTTCCGCGGAGAGGCTCTCCCACTCGATGAGTGACGGGTGGGAGCCGTCCTGTTCGGTGGGCCCGAACCGCATCCCGCGGCTCTCCCGCTCGCGCCGCCACCTCAGGTGCTCCTCGGGAGCCAGCTGTTCCACCTCCTCGTCGGTGAAGACGAACTCCGGATCATGCTCCCCCAGGGGCACCAGCATCCAGTTCCGCCGGCGCAGGACCTCGCTGTAGCCGATCGCCTGTGCCCGGTTCGAGGCCTGGAGATCAGGGGCCAGCTCCGCCCACGGGCGCAGACCGCGCCGTGAGCCGATCTGCGCGCCCGCGGCGAGCTCCTTCGTGAGGTACTTCTCATGGATGATCTGAGCGAAGTTCTCGATGAGATCGTTGGCTCCGGGGTCGAGCGGCAGCGCCTCGTCGTTCACGGCGAAGAACCGCAGCCCACCGCCGACGTTGTCCAGCAGCCCACCATCGCCGGCCGGGTCAGTCTCGTCGGTGGGTGGCTCACGCGGGCCGAACACGTCCTCGAAGCTGCGTTGGCGCCCCGTCCGCACGACGATCCTGGTGCGGTTGACGCCGAGGCTGCCGGCACCGACCGCGCGGACCACCTCGAGACCGCGCAGCAGCGCCTCCTCCTCCTCCCGATGGCAGACGTACACGAACTCGGGTGGTGTCGGTGGCTCGCCCGGCGCGCGGCTGATCAGGACGAGTTCGGGGGGGACGTCACCGGAGGCGCTGTCGTGACACAGCAGCGTGACCCGGCCGAGCGCGGGCTCACGTGAGCGCATCGCGGCGGCCCTGACGGACGCGTCCGGTGCGCACAGCACGATGCGCAGCAACGGGCCGCCGGCCGGGCTGTTGTCCCGCCACCGCCGCGCGAGCTCCATGACGACGGCCTGCCCGAGGCCCGAGGTGCCCAGGACGACCAGGTGCGGCGGATCGTGCGGTGCGGTGTCGTCGTGCCCCGGCCGGGACCAGGCCGGGGCGTTGCTGTTGAGCAGGGAATGCGCGCCGAGGACCTCGACCGCGAAGAAGTCGAGCCGGAAGCCCGGGTCGCCCTCCAGCCCGATCCACCGAGCGCGCAGGTGCGGGAGCAACGACAGGTCTCCGACCTGGGCGAGGCAGCGCAGTGGGTTGTCCGCCCGGGCGTCGGTGAACCGGCGGAACCGGGCGCGGGTGCGCCCGGCCCGCAGGACCGCCCGGGCGGTGAGGGTGACGGCCAGGTTGGAGGCGGTGTCGGCGAGGCAGCTGTAGATGACGTCGGCACGCGCGACCCCGGCCCCCTGAAGCACGAGCAGTTCGGCCGGATCCCCGTTGATGCGGAGCAGGTTCGGGGGGCGCTCGGCGTCCGGGTACTCGCGTTCGGCGTCCTCGGCGACCAGCACCACCCGCCTGGACCCCACCAGCTTGTCCACCAGCGCCGACGCCGTCGGGCCGCTACCGCAGACGACGACGTGCCGGCGGGCGTGCCGGGCCCGGAACTGCTCGAACCGGTGCGCGAAAAGGGTGCTGGCCGCGTCGGCGACGCCCACCGCGGTGGCCAGCGGCGCCAGGAAGCGGGCAACCTCCAGCGCGGGAGGGAACTGCCCGCCGCCCTCGAACATCGTCCCGTCCGCGAGGAACAGGGTTGACGCGAAGAAGACCACGTTGGTCCACGTGAAACTTTCCGGCGTGGCCGCGAAGTGCTGGTAGGTACCGATGAGGCTCAGCGCCAGCGCGATGAGCCCCAGCACCACGAACATGCTGAGCAGATGGCGGCGCAGCCACCGGAGCATCCGGCCGATCCGGCTCACGGGCCCGAACAGGAACGCGGGGTCGAGCCTCATACCCCGCGTCACCCGCGGCGGGTCGTCACCGTGACGACGGCTCCGACACGAGGTCGGCGACCACGATCGTCGTGTCGTCTCGAGCGCCGGCGATCAGTGCGGCCTCGACGAGGGCGTCCGCGGCCTTCTCCGGTGGCTCGGCGCCGAGTTCGGTCATGAGCCCGAGCAGTTGCTCCGGGGTCATGACCTTCGTGATGCCGTCGCTGGCGAGAATCACCCGGTCGCCCGCGCGCACCGGCTCGTGCAGAAGATCCGCCTCGATCTGGTCGGCGAGGCCGATCGCGTTGAGCAGCGGGCCGTTCTTGATCGCGTGCGGCGTCGTGATCTGGTGTGGGCGCCCCTTCTGCGGCTGCAGCCAGACCGAGCTGTCACCGACGTGGGCGATGAACAGGGTCTCGCCGGTCGACTGCTGCCGCCCGAGGATGACGACGTCGAGCGTGCAGGCCATGCCCCGCCAGGCCGGCTCCTCCCGCGGCTTCTCCCGGACGACCTGGTTGGCCCGCGCGATGGCCTGACGCAGGCCGTCAACCGGGTCCCGGGCGTACTGGGGGCGGAAGCCCGCGACGGTGGTGACCGCGAGCGTGGACGCGATCTGGCCCGCGGCCTCGCCGCCGACGCCGTCCGCCACCGCCAGCAGGCCGTCCGAGACGACCCAGGCGTCCTCGTTCGGGCCGCCACGTTTGCCGCGCCTGGAACGCCCGGCCGCGGCGAGGCGCAGCGCCGGCGTCGTGGTCTGGGCCGGTTCGGCCGCGACGATGCCAGCCTCGCCTGATTCGGGCGAGGTGCCCTCCGCCTCAGCCTGCGCCTGCGGATGAGCCTGCAGCGGAGGCAGCAGGGGTGGGGCGGGCGGTGCCGGTGCGTGGCTCGAGCCCCAGCTCGGCGCATGCTCCGGGCTTACGGGAACCCGCCTGGTCTGCGCGGCCGCGGGATCGGGGTAGGACCCCGGCCCGGGGTACCCCGGGCCTGAGCTCCCCGCATGCCCCGCATCGGAGTACCCCGCGTGTGTGGGTGGCTCGGGGATCGGGAAGCCTCCGGTGGCCGGCCCCCGGCCCTCCTGCGCCGTCGACAGCCGGTAGGCGGAGTCGTCGACGTCGCTGTGGTGCGGGCGGCCGCTGGGAGGCGGGGTCCACCCGGTGGCGTCCGGGTCCCGGCTGTCGTTCATGTAGGTGTCCCTGCTGCCTGAGTCGAATCCGCCCGTGGCGTGCGGTGGGTACACGCCACCGATATTGTGACCCGCGTCCTCGCGGTCATCCGCCGTGGTCGTGGCCGTGTCGGTTTCATCGCCCAGGTCGGGCTCGTTCAGGCTGCTGACCCGGGTGGCGTCCGTGTCGACCCACTCGTTCCATCCGGTAGCGTCATCCCACGCCGAGAGGGTGGCCTCGCCCGAGTCCGCGGCGTCCTCGCCGCCGGTCGTCTCGGCCGCGTTGTAGCCCGGTGCGGCCGGTCCACCCGCGACAGGCCCGCCCGCGACAGGCCCGCCCGCAGCGGCCGGAGCGGAGAACCCCGGAACCATGCCGTCCGGGTCATCCGTGGCATCCGGGCCGCTCGGCTCGCCCGGTGGCTCCGGGCTTGGTTGCTCCCGCAACGGGATGGCCCCCGGCCGTGACCGGCGTGTCTCCAGCGTCCGCCGGCGCCCGGCGTCGGCCCCGGTGCGCGGGGCCCGACTGGAGAGCACAACAAAGACAACGGCGCCCACAAGAAGCACCACAATGAGCATGATCGGTACCAGTGAGCTACCCATGGCCTCCGTCCCCGCCACGCCAACCCGATCACGCTATAGGACGTGTCGGTAGCAGTCCCCATACATAACCAAAGGCGTCTACTCGTAGACGATGGGGTCTGTGTCATGACTCCGACAAAAGTCCGTCCCGACCCGCTCGGCACCGTTCGCGCGAGCAGGTGGACGTGATAGCGGGGTCTGGCCGGGGTGATTCGGGTGTCGGGTAGCTGTCCGGGGCGCCCGAAGGTCATACGGTCATGCGGTCAGACGGCAGGGGCGCCGGGACGGACGTCGGGGGCGGGTTCCAGTGCGGCCAGCCGGCGCTCCAGCAGCCGCACGAGCTCGCCGTGGTCCAGCTCCGCCGGGTCGAACAGGTGCTGCAGTGCCAGCCCGTCGCAGAACGCCAGCAGGGCACGCGCCTCGTCGCCCGGCCGCAGATCGGCGCGGATCTCACCGGCGTGCTGGCCGGCCGTGATCACCTCGGCGAGGATGGTCCGCAGCTCGCGATAGGCATCCCTGGGGAAGGCGCGCAGCATCTCGCTCGCCAGTACCCGGCTGACGAAGCCGTACCAGACCAGCAGCTCGTCACGGCGGGCCTCGTCGAGCGGAAGCAGCCCGGTGAGTGCAGCCCGCAGGACGGTGCGTGGCGGGGCGTCGGCGGCGATGTCCGCGAACCGGCGCCGGTAGGCGTCGGAACTGGCCTGGAAGGCCACGGCGAGGATCTCGTCCTTGGAGTCGAAGTAGTGGGCGAGCACGCCCGTCGACCAGCCTGACTCGGCGGCGACCCGGCGCACCGTGACCGCGTCGATCCCCTCACGGGCCACAAGACGGAGCACGGCGGCGCCGATCTCGGCCCGCCGCTGCTCGTGATCTATGGCCCGAGGCACAGTCCGAGTCTACCCAGGGATTTATTTCGGACGTCCGTGTTACAACGGAGGGAGGGTTCTCGCCGAGGAGGTGTGGTGCACATGCTCGTCGCGGTACTGGTCGGCTGCGAGATCGGATTCTGGCTTCTGCTGGCGGGCGGTCTGTTGGCCAGGTACGTCCTGCGCCGGCAACGGCTGTCGGCCGCACTGCTCCTCAGCGTGCCGCTGGTGGACGTCGTGCTGCTCGCCGCGACCGTCATGGACCTGCGGGGCGGGGCCGACGCCACGTTCGTCCACGGGCTCTCAGCGGGTTATCTCGGCTTCTCGGTCGCCTTCGGGCACAGCATGGTCCGCTGGGCCGACAGGCGGGTGGCGCACCGCCTCGGAGCGGGCCCGCCGGTACCGAAGCCCGCTCCACGCGGCACCCGGGAACGGCTCCGGTACGAGTGGCGTGAGTTCGGCAAGGCCGCTGTGGCGTGGGCCGTGGCCTGCGGGCTGCTCGCGCTGATGATGGTGCTGGTGGGCGGCGCCGGTGCCGGTAGCAGTGACACCGCCGAGCTTGGGGCCTGGATCGTCCGGCTCACCGTTGTCCTGGTGGTCTGGTTCGTCGGCTGGCCGGGATGGGAGTCGGTGCGGATGGCCGTCCGCCGGACCTGAGCGCGGCGCCTCGGCCTCCTGCCCCGGACATCGCTTTTCTCCCCGCTCCCGCCTCTGTCCTGCCCTTTTCCGGTATCTGAAGGGGCGAAAGGCGAAGAGATGGGGATTTTGGCTACAACGGCCAAAATCCTCAGATTTTCGAGCTCGGGCGTCGAGCGGGGGACAAGACCTGAGGATTGTGGTCGCGGGAACGACGAAAATCATCAGGGCTTCGGGCTTCGGGCTGCCGGTGCCGCTGCTGCTGCCGCCAGGCAAGGCTGTGGTGGCGTGGCGTGGCGGGTACCGATGGCGCTGTCCGGCCAGCCCTAGACTCCGTCCAGCGCGGGCGACCAGGGTCCGTCGGCATCGCCGCGGGGGCGGACCAGGGTGAACGTGTCGAAGGGGACGGGCTCGGCCGTGGACGAGTCGTAGACCGTCACCACGATCCGGGTTGTCCCGCCCGGGGTGCCCGGATCAACCTCGAAGCCGGCGAAGGCGTAGGGGTGGTCCGGGAAGCGTGCGGCGAGCCACGGTGCGGACTCCATCTCCCGGATCGCCGGGTGATGCCGTTGGCCGGGTGCGGGGTCGCGCACGCCGACCACCACCTGGCAGGCCGGTGGATCGAACAGCTCGTGGGCGGACGGCGTCGACGAGCCGCCCGTACCGACGAGCAGGTGCACGGCCCCGGCCGAGGTGTCGATCGTGATGGCGCCGTTCTCGGTGGTGGTGGCAGCTGGTACGGGGCGGGGTGTCCGGGTCGGTGTCCCCTCGATGACGCCTCGCAGCGGGTGGGTGCGTTCGTAATGATGCTCGTGCCCGGACAGCACCAGATCGACGCCGTACTGGTCGAACAGGGGCAGCCACTCCTCGCGCAGCCCCAGGTCGGCGCCGTTGTGGTGGGCGGCGGTGGAGATCGCCGGCTGGTGCGCGACGGCGACGATCCAGTCGACGTCCCGGTCGGCGCGGGCCTGTTTCAGCTCCCGCTCCAGCCACGCGGTCTGCCGGCCGGAGCTGTACCCGTGCAGGTAGACCCGGCCGGCGTCCTGGTAGCAGACGTCGTCGCCGCTGAGCACGACGAATCGGACGCCGCCGACGGTGAACGCATACCAGAGGCCGTCGAGGTAGGGCTCGTCGTCGTTGCTCGGTAGCTGGAAGTACGTCTGGTAGGCGGCCAGGCCGAGCGCACCGTTGCCGCGCTCGATCTCGTGGTTGCCGGCGCTTGGCATCCAGGGGCGGCGGTGGGCGGAGGCACTGATCATCTCGAACCAGCCCGACCAGGCGACCGGTGGGACGGCGTTGACGTTCGCGTAGGCCAGGTCGCCGTTGACCAGGGTGAACAGGGGCGCCACGCGCTCGATCCCGGCCACCAGCGTCGCCGAGGCCGCGGTGCCGAACGGGTCCTCGGGGTGATCCGTGCCGTGGTCTCCGAAACAGGTGAAGGAGAACGCCGTCCGGCCGCTGGGGGCGGTACGAAAGGAGGAACCGCCCAGCTCGAGCAGCCGACCGGAGCCGCGGTGCCGGAACGGGGCGTTGCCCGGTACCCGCATCGAGATCTCGTAGCGGTACTCGGTGTCGGGTTCCAGGCCTTCGAGCAGCGCGTGATGGGCGAAGATCTCCTGGCGGGTCACCGCGTCGGTGTACGAGCGGGTGACAGCGTCGACCTTGATGCCGGTGCCGGCGGCAGTGTCTGTGCCGGCCGCAGTGTCTGTGCCGGCGGCAGCGTCTGTGTCTGTGGCGGTGGCGGCGTCCGTCGCGGTGGCGGTGTTGTCGATGGGCGCCGGCCGCAGGCGGACCTCGGGTCGCAGCACGGGTGACCTGGTGATCCAGGAGACGATCATCGAGCTGGCCGGATCGGGACCGAAGGTTAGGTGTACGCCGTGCCTGGCCAGCCCGTCGGACTGTCGGCGCGGCGCTGCGGACTGGTCTTCGTCCTGGTGGCGGCGAGGCATGACTTCCGATGCGGGTCGATGGCGAGCCGGTGCGGTGTGCGGTGAACATGCCGAAGGGCGGTTACGCGTGACGCGCAACCGCCCTTCGAACAGGTCTGGCGGTGGTGTGCGCCGGTCGGTGTGACCGACAGCCTGAACTGTCGGTCACACTACCGGCACAGTGTCACTCGCTGGACTTGGCCAGGTCGATCGGCGGGGCGTCCGGCACCGAGTTCGGCTTCGGCTCGCCACGGAAGACGAACTTCGCCTCCTCGCCTTCGCCCTCGACGTCGCCGACGACGATCTCGCCGGGACGCAGCGTCCCGTAGAGGATCTTCTCGGACAGGACGTCCTCGATCTCCCGCTGGATCGTCCGGCGCAGCGGCCGGGCGCCCAGCACCGGGTCGTAACCGCGCTTGGCGAGCAGGGCCTTGGCGGCGGGAGTGAGCTCCAGCGCCATGTCCTTGTTCTTCAGCTGCGAGTCGACGCGGGCCAGCATGAGGTCGACGATCTGGATGATCTCGTTCTCGGAGAGCTGGTGGAAGACGATGATGTCGTCGATCCGGTTCAGGAACTCAGGCCGGAAGTGCTGCTTGAGCTCGTCCTGGACCTTCGCCTTCATCCGCTCGTAGTCGATCGCGCCCTGACCGGTCGCGAAGCCGATGCCGGGGCCCTTGGAGATGTCCCGGGTGCCCAGGTTCGACGTCATGATCAGGACGGTGTTCTTGAAGTCGACCAGCCGGCCCTGGGAGTCGGTCAGGCGACCGTCCTCCAGGATCTGCAGGAGCGTGTTGAAGACGTCCGGGTGGGCCTTCTCGACCTCGTCGAACAGGACCACGGAGAACGGCTTGCGCCGGACCCGCTCGGTGAGCTGGCCACCCTCCTCGTACCCGACGTAGCCGGGCGGGGAGCCCACCAGCCGCGAGACGGTGTGCTTCTCCATGTACTCGGACATGTCGAGCTGGATCAGCGCGTCCTCGTCGCCGAAGAGGAACTCCGCCAGCGTCTTCGACAGCTCGGTCTTACCGACACCGGACGGGCCGGCGAAGATGAACGAGCCACCGGGGCGCTTCGGGTCCTTCAGCCCGGCGCGGGTACGCCGGATCGCCTGCGAGACGGCCTTGATCGCCTGCTCCTGGCCGATGACGCGCTTGTGCAGCTCGTCTTCCATGCGCAGGAGGCGGGCGGTCTCCTCCTCGGTGAGCTTGAAGACGGGGATGCCGGTCCAGATCGCGAGGACCTCCGCGATCTCCTCGTCGCCGACCTCGGCGACGACGTCCATGTCCCCGGCCTTCCACTCCTTCTCCCGCTTGGCCTTCTCGGCCAGCAGGGTCTTCTCCTTGTCGCGCAGCGACGCGGCCTTCTCGAAGTCCTGCGCGTCGATCGCGGACTCCTTGTCCCGGCGGACGTTCGCGATGCGCTCGTCGAACTCGCGCAGGTCCGGCGGAGCGGTCATCCGGCGGATGCGCATCCGGGACCCGGCCTCGTCGATCAGGTCGATCGCCTTGTCCGGCAGGAACCGGTCGGAGATGTAGCGGTCGGCCAGGGAGGCCGCGGCCACGAGGGCGGCGTCGGTGATCGAGACGCGGTGGTGCGCCTCGTACCGGTCGCGCAGGCCCTTGAGGATCTCGATGGTGTGCGCCACCGACGGCTCCGCCACCTGGATGGGCTGGAAGCGCCGCTCCAGGGCGGCGTCCTTCTCCAGGTGCTTGCGGTACTCGTCCAGGGTGGTCGCGCCGATCGTCTGCAGCTCGCCGCGCGCCAGCATCGGCTTGAGGATGGAGGCGGCGTCGATCGCGCCCTCGGCGGCACCCGCGCCGACGAGCGTGTGGAGCTCGTCGATGAACAGGATGATGTCGCCGCGGGTGCGGATCTCCTTGAGGACCTTCTTCAGCCGCTCCTCGAAGTCACCGCGGTAGCGGGACCCGGCGACGAGAGCGCCGAGGTCGAGGGTGTAGAGCTGCTTGTCCTTCAGGGTCTCGGGCACCTCGCCCTTGACGATCGCCTGCGCCAGCCCCTCGACGACGGCCGTCTTGCCGACGCCGGGCTCGCCGATGAGGACCGGGTTGTTCTTCGTCCGGCGCGACAGCACCTGCATGACGCGCTCGATCTCCTTCTCGCGCCCGATGACCGGGTCGAGCTTGGACTCACGAGCGGCCGCGGTGAGGTTGCGGCCGAACTGGTCGAGGACCAGCGAGGTCGACGGCGTGCCCTCGGCCGGGGCCCCGGCGGTGGCCGGGTCGCCCTTGCCCTGGTAGCCGGACAGGAGCTGGATGACCTGCTGGCGGACCCGGTTGAGGTCCGCGCCGAGCTTGACCAGCACCTGGGCGGCGACACCCTCGCCCTCACGGATGAGGCCGAGCAGGATGTGCTCGGTGCCGATGTAGTTGTGGCCGAGTTGCAGAGCCTCGCGCAGGGACAGCTCAAGGACCTTCTTGGCCCGGGGCGTGAACGGGATGTGCCCGCTCGGCGCCTGCTGACCCTGACCGATGATCTCTTCGACCTGCGACCGCACACCCTCGAGCGAGATCCCGAGCGACTCGAGGGCCTTAGCAGCGACGCCCTCGCCCTCGTGGATCAGGCCGAGCAGGATGTGCTCGGTCCCGATGTAGTTGTGGTTGAGCATCCTGGCTTCTTCCTGAGCCAGGACGACGACCCGACGTGCCCGGTCGGTGAACCTCTCGAACATGTGCGCTCCTTCGAGCTGCGACCGACCACACGACAGCCGGTATCCGCATGCTAGCTCCGCCGAGGCATGTCCTCACGCATCGAACAGAAACCTACCCGCCGGAACCGCCCTCTTCGTCGGGGACGGCGCTGCGGCCGGATCGCCGGCCTACCAGCGGAGACGTTCAAGGCAACCGTGGCCGACCAGGCATGATTCCGTCACGTGGTTCCGCCAAGAGCGGAACGACATGTCGACCCCGACAACCTCGGTGTGGGGCTCGACGGGGCGGGCGATGATGATCAGATTCGCGCTCGGAGCCGCGATGCTCCGTGCGGGCGGTGGGAGCGGTTCGGACCGCGACCAACCGTCACCGGCCCAAGCCGGCACTACCGACGGTAACGTATACGCCTGGGTCGAGGGTGTGATACGGATCACATTTGGCCGAATGTGGTCGCCAGGTTCCCTTCCGGCGTTGATTCTCGTGGCACCTTCTGTGACATCGCCGACGCGGCCCATGCCGGTCGTGCACGCCCCGTAGGCAGGCGGGGGGCTTGGGGCCCTCATCGACGTCCTGTCACGGCTGGCCTCAGCTCATCGCCGTCACCTCATAACTGGGTTTGCTGCTGCTCACTGTTCCCCTGCCCTGCGGCGGGCGTCTCAGACGGCCAGACCGCCGGGTCCCTGGGCGTCGATCCACTCCCGCAGCCGGTGCTCACGCTCGTCCGTGGCCACGAACGGGCAGGCGGTGCAGAACTCCTCGGTCAGCCGATGCGCCAGGCAGCATGATCCGCGGCGCATACCCGTGTAGGTCCGGCCGTGATGGACGAACTGCTGCCACGTCGGCCGGGCCCGCAGGGTCGGCGCCGCGTCGGCGAAGAAGGCGTCCGCCTCCAGGCGCCCGATATGTGGATCACCACTCACCCGTTCGGTGAGCAGAAACGCCCGCCCGCACTGGGACGCCACCGCTCCCCACAGGGCCGCGTGCCCGAGCCGCGCGCGCGACCGGAGGCTGTTGATCATCGGTTCCAGGTGGCCGATGATCTGGCCGACGAGCTGCGCCCGCAGGGCGTCGACGTCCGCCGCGACCATCGTCACCTCGATCGGGTCGGTGCCGCCGAGGTCGACGCTCACCTTCGCGTCGAGCAGGTCGAGGTGATCGGCAAGCGCCGGATCGGAGCGCAGCAGTGCAAGCCGCGGGCGGTGGAACGCCGTGCTGTCGAACCATCCGCCCTCGTGGCAGTGCACCGAGATCCCGGCGGGGGCAAGGTCCGGCACCCGCCGGGCCAGGACGAACATCGCGATGGCCGGGCCGACGATGGTGGCGGCGTACCACGCGGTGAAGTAGCTGACGGCGACCTCCGCCGTGGCCTGGTTGTGATCGCGGACGACGGCGAGGGCCTCGTCGAGCGTCGCGGGATCGAGCAGCTGGTCGGCCCGGATCCAGCCGTTCGGCGACGGTGGCGGACCGGCGATCGCCCGGCGGTGGTCCAGCGCCGCCCGCACCGTGCGCAGGGTGGTTTCGAGGCCGGTCAGGCTGGTGGCACGGACCGCCAGGTCGACCGGCAGGTCGGAGGTACCCGTGGGCAGGTGCTGCGGGTGACGGGGCGGCGCGTGAGACATGGTGTTAGGTAAGCCTAACTTCAACTCGACAGTCAACTCGGCGTCGCCCACCTGTCGTGGCCGCTCCAGGTGCCCTGGCTGCCGGCAGCCCGCTGACCTGTGGATTCGCCGGTCGTGGGCCCATTTATTGGAAATGGTCACAACCTGCCCAGGAGTCCGGCTTGTGGCCCTGACCCCCTGGCGGAGTCGGTTGCCCGACAGTCGGCAGCAGGTGATCGATGCGGACGGCGAGTCCGGGAACCGAGGGTCCCGGACTCGACTCCACATCCTGAGATCAAGAAGTGAGGCTAACCTTATCTTGAGACGGCTCGTGGTGCAGTGCAGCCGATACGTGACACTCGCGGGAGCGAAACTTCTTCCCGTGAAGGAGCCGTCGCGATCCAGTTTGTCGAGTTCTGGCTGGCGTCGGCGGGACCCGCTGTCGCGCCGGCGTCACGGTCCGGCCCACTCCGGTATCCGAGGTATCCGATGCGGCGGAGAAGTGGGGGATTCCGGTCGCTCTCGGAGCGTGTGGCAGGCTGGCGCCAGCCAAGATCGATCGTCGACCCGCTCAAGGGTGACCAGGATCCTCGGATCTTCGGACTTTCCGGTGGAGATCCTGGGTTCAGTGGCGCTGGTGGTGCGGTCCGCGCCCGCGTGGCCCCAAGTTGGGGATTTGGCGGGATGCGGACACTACCCGCTGTCTCCTGACGACCGTGAGAAGTCGGAGGAGTTTGCGGGTGGGAAGATCATGGGATTTTGGTCGTTCCGACGACCAAAATCCCATGATCTTGTCCGGTAGCAACACCAGACGTGGTGGCGGCGCGGTCCGAGGTCGCGGCCCAAGGGGCAGAGGAGCCGCGTGCACCCCGTGAGTACGCCTCGGGATCGCGCTGAGCGAGATCAACAACTGAGGGGTGGATCGGCCGCGGATTTCGGCCCCCGTCCTGGTCGCTGACAGTCCAGACTTGGATCCATGACGTCACCGCAGCGTGTGCTCTACCACGTCGTCTGCGCGGCACCGCCCGCGCTCGCCGCCGCCGACTTCGTGGCGCAGGCCCAGCAGGGCGGCTGGGACGTGTGCGTCGTGACGACGTCGCGTGCCGCGGTATGGCTCGACCTGCCGGCGCTGGCCGCGGTCAGCGGGCATCCCGTCCGGACCGACTACAAGCTCCCGGGGCAGCCGGACGTGCTTCCACCACCGACCGCCTTCGCCGTCGTCCCGGCGACCTTCAACACGATCAACAAGTGGGCGGCGGGAATCGCGGACACGCTCGTCCTGGGTCTGCTGACCGAGGCTCTGGGGCTCGGCCTGCCGGCCGTCGTCGCGCCGTGCCTCACCGCCGCGCAGGCGGCCCACCCCGCCTATGCGACGTCCTGCCAGACGCTGCGTTCCGCCGGTGTGCGGCTGCTGGACCGCTGGACGCCGCAGGACGCTGACCGGGTCTCGGGCGGCTGGGATGGCGCGGACAGCCAGCGGGCGCTGCAGGAGCTCGAACGACACCCGCACCTGGTGCGTTGACGTCGCCGCTGGTCTGCCAGCTGCTGTTCGGCCAATGGCTGGACAGTCGGCGGCGGTCCGATCAAGCCGCGGTCCGATCGGCCGACTGATCGGTCAGCGTTTGTCGACCAGGGCGTCGTGGATCGTCCGGGCCATCGCTTCCTGGCCCGCCTGGGTGGGGTGAGCGCTCAGGTCTCGGTCCGCGCTGAGAAGGCCCACCCGGTTGACCCACGAGTCCTTGGTGCACATCTCGTGGTCGCGCAGGGATCTGCTGGTGGCGACGAACTCGACGCCGGCATCCTTGGCGGCCCGACGAATCGTCCGATTGAGGGTGTTGTTCAGGCTGACGAGCTGCCTGCGCTCGCTGCTGTCGAGCCAACGGCAGGTGTTGTTCCGCTGGGATCGAGGGAAGATGTCGGGATATCCGACGACGACGATCCGCGAGTTCGGCGCCGCCGCCTTCACTTCCTTGTAGGTGGTGACGAGAATTCCCGGAAGCTCGTCCTGCAGGTAGTCCCGCCGCCGCCGGTCGTTACCGTCCCAGAAGCACTTCCAGAGCACACAGCTCATGATGACCCGGCCGAATCCGGCGTCATTGCCGCCGATCGTGATCGTCACCACGTCCGGGGCCTTCGGCAGCGCCCGCAACTGGTCGAGCTGCGAGGGGTTGCCCCGTCGGGACGTGGTGAGTTCCTTCGTCGTCGCACCACCGCAGGCGGCATGCAGCACGGTGGTGATCGGCGGATCGAGGGTGGCGAGCAGCCGCGGCCACGCGCCGGTGCTACGGCGGCAGCTGCCCGCGTCGGCCAGGAACGGCGGCGAACCCTCGCCGGAGGAATAGGAATCGCCGAGCGCGGCGATCGTGAGCGCGCCCGTCGCGGTGGGCTGCGCGCCGGCCGTCGCAGCCGGCGCCGCCGTGAGGAAAATCAGTGTGCTTGACGCGAGGAATGCGGCCCAGGTGAACGGCGAACGCCGGACGAACGGGCCGGTCGGGAGAGATCGGGACGACCCGGACGCACGTTGCCTGCGTGGACCAGGGATTCGTGAGACCGCCCACGTTCTGCGCCGCATGGAGAGAGGCTAACCCGCGCCCGTGACCGGCGGAGGAATTCCGACCCGCTGCGCGCCCGACACGCCGGAGAACCGACCGCCACTGCCGCCGGCGATGCATAAGCGCATCGCGGTGAAAGCGTGAACCACTCGGATCTCCGGTCACCGGACCGCGCGGTGAGACGGCGCGGCGTCAGCGTGTCTCCGCATTCTTCTCGAAGACAAGCCTAAGGCCGATCAGGGTCAGATGCGGCTCATGGTTGTCGAGAGTTTCGCTCTCCTTGAGCACCAGCGAGGCGAGCCCACCGGTGGCGATCGCGGTCGCCGGGGCGCCCAGCTCGGCGCGGATGCGCCGGACCAGCGCGTCGACCTGCCCGGCCGCCCCGTAGATCATGCCCGACTGGAGTGCCTCGACCGTGCTCTTACCGATCACCGAACGGGGCGTCGTGAGCTCGACCTTGCGGAGCTGGGCGGCCCGCGAGGCGAGTGAGTCCAGGGCGATCTCGATGCCGGGCGCGAGCGCGCCACCCAGGAACTCGCCGCGTTCCGAAACGACGTCGAGGTTGGTGGACGTCCCGAAGTCGACCACGATCGCCGGTCCGCCGTAGAGGTGGTGCGCGGCCAGTGTGTTCATGATCCGGTCGGCCCCCGCCTCCTTCGGGTTGTCGATGAGGATCGGTACCCCGGTGCGGGTGCCCGGCTCGACCACCACGGTCGGGATGCCCCGGTAGGTGCGGCTCACCATCCGGCGGATCTCGCGCAGCGCCGCCGGGACCGTCGAGCACACGGAGACACCGTCGATCTTGTGGCTGCCGAGCAGGCCGGTATAGAGGAGCCCCATCTCGTCCGCGGTGGCATGGGGATCGGTGCGGATCCGCCAGGAGTTGGCGAGCTGGGCGCCGTCGAACACGCCCAGGACGGTGTTGGTGTTACCAACGTCGATCGTCAGCAGCATCAGCCGGCCACCGCAAGGTCGAAGCCAAGGTCGAGAGCGGGCGCCGAGTGGGTGAGACCTCCGACGGCCAGGTAGTTGACGCCGGTCGCGGCGACCGCGGCGGCGACGTCCAGGGTCAGCCCGCCACTCGCCTCCAGCAGGACGCCCGCCGGCCGGGCGATGGCCACCGACGCACGAAGATCGTCCAGTGACATGTTGTCGCAGAGGATCAGGTCGGCCCCGGCGCCCACCGCCTCGGCCACCTGCTCCACGGTGTCGCACTCCACCTCGACGGCCAGGTGCGGGAAGCGGGCGCGCACGGCCGCGAAGGCCGCCGCCACCCCGCCGGCCGCGATCACATGGTTGTCCTTGACCAGCGCGGCGTCGGTCAGCGACATCCGGTGGTTGCTGCCGCCGCCGCAGCGCACCGCGTACTTCTCCAACGCCCGCAGGCCCGGGAGCGTCTTGCGGGTGTCCCGCACGACCGCGCCCGTGCCGGCGACCGCGTCCACCCATCGCCGGGTCGCCGTGGCCACGCCGGAGAGATGGCAGAGCAGGTTCAGCGCTGTTCGCTCGGCGGTGAGAAGACCACGCACCGGCCCACTGACCCGCAGCACCGCCGTGCCCGGGGCCACCCGGTCACCGTCGGCGATCACCGGTGTCACTGTGACGGCGGGACCGAGAAGGAACTCGAACACCGCGGCGGCGACCGGCACCCCCGCGACCACGCCGTCGGCGCGGGACACCACCGAGCCATGGCTCGTCAGCGCCGCATTCACGGTCGCGGCCGAGGTGGCGTCCTCGCCGTCGGGCCCTGGAAGGTCCTCGTTCAGCGCTCGACGGATCACGTCGAAGACCACAGACTCGGCCAGCCCGGTGGATCTCAGAGCAGTCAGGACAGGCACCGAGATCTGAGCGGCTGTCGTCTCGGTCGTCATCTCGGCTGTGTTCCTGGTCGTCGTCGACGGCTCCGCCGGCGCGACGTGGGTGGGGCTCATGCCGACCGGAGCCGGGACGAAGCGGCAGCAGCGGCGGAGTCCGATGTCGGTCGGCTCTGCCGGGCCCACGGTGAGACAGACGTGGCCGAGCCGGCTTCGGCTGGCCGCGGCGGTGCCTCGTACGTCAAGATCAGCTCCCCTTCCGGGTCCAGCCTGGTCAGCACGTGTCCGCTCCAGTGCTCGTCATCGCGGTCGGCGAAATCCTCCCGCCAGTGGCAGCCCCGGGTCTCGGTGCGCATCTGGGCCGCGGCGACCAGCGCGGTCGCCACCATCCGCAGGTTGGTCATCTCCCAGGCCGCCGGGCCGGCGGTGACCGTGGCCCCGCTGACCCGAAGATCGCCAAGGCCGGCCAGCATCTTTCCGGTCGCCCGCAGGCTCTCGGCGCTGCGCAACACGCCCGCGCCATCCGTCATGGCCCGGGTCAGGTCGCCGCGTTCGGTCGGGTCCGTCAGACCGCGGCCACGAGCGCCCGCCGGGACCCCGATCACCGCGGCGGCACCGTCGAGCGGTGAAGCGGACGGATCCGGGGATCCGTCCCAGCTCGATGTGTCCTGTTCCGAGATGTGCTGGGCGATGCGCGCGGCGAAGACCAGGCCCTCCAGCAGGCTGTTCGACGCCAGCCGGTTGGCGCCGTGCACCCCGGTGCAGGCGACCTCCCCGCAGGCGTACAGCCCGGGAACGCTGGTCCGCCCCCACAGGTCGGTGCGGACCCCGCCGCTGGCGAAATGCGCCGTCGGTGCGACCGGGATCGGTGCGGTCACCGGGTCGACCCCGGCCTCCCGGCAGCGCGCGGTGATCGTGGGGAAACGGCGCAGCAGGGTCTGGGCCCCCAGGTGACGGGCGTCCAGGTAGAGGTGATCCACCCCCTGCTCCGCCATCACCCGCGACATCTGCTTGGCGACGACGTCTCGGGGCGCGAGGTCGGCCAGCGGATGGACGTCGCGCATCACCCGCCGGCCGGCGGCGTCCACCAGCAGCGCGCCCTCGCCGCGCAGCGCCTCGCTGACCAGCGGCTGCTGACCGGCCTCGGGGGAGGGCAGCCAGAGCGCGGTCGGATGGAACTGGACGAACTCCAGGTCGGTCACGACCGCGCCGGCCCGCAGGGCGAGCGCGACGCCGTCACCGGTCGAGACCGCCGGGTTGGTCGTCGACGCGAAGATCTGCCCCATTCCGCCGGTGGCCAGCACGATCGCCCGGGCTGTCACGGCGCCGACGCCATCCTGGCTGCCCGCCCCGAGGACGTGCAGCGTCGCACCGACCGCCCGGCCCGCCTGATCCATCAGCAGGTCCAGGACGAGGGCGTTCTCCAGCACCTCGACGGCCGGGTCGGCGCGCACCGCGGCGATCAGTGCCCGCTCGACCTCCAGCCCGGTGGCGTCGCCGCCGGCATGTGCGATCCGGTCGCGCAGGTGCCCGCCTTCGCGGGTGAGCGAGAAGTCGCCGCCGGCGTCCCGGTCGAACCGGGCACCGAGGGCCGCGAGCTCGCGTACCCGGGCCGGGCCTTCGGTGACCAGGACCTCGACCGCCGCCGGGTCGCACAGGCCGACGCCGGCGACGAGGGTGTCGCGCAGGTGCTCGGCAGGGGAGTCCTCGGCACTCAGGGCCGCGGCGATCCCGCCCTGTGCCCAGCGGGTCGAACCGGCGTCCAGCAGGGCCTTGGTGACGAGGAGGACCCGGCGGTCCGGGCTGGCTGCCCGGGTGCGCAGCACCGTGGTGAGACCCGCGATACCGGATCCGATGACCACGACGTCCGCGTCCCGGCTCCAGCCCGGACGCGGTGCGCCGAGTCGGTGTGGGAGAACTGGCACCGGGCTACGCCCTCCCCTGCCCGGCGCCCACGATGTCACCGGAGCCCAGGACGCCACCGGCGGCCAGAACGTCGCCGGCGGCCAGGACATCGCCGCGCAGGCTGGACGGGTCGCCGGGGAGTGCCTCCGCCGGGTCGCCGCCGCGGCCGATGATGCGGTTCTGCGCGTCGAGGAAGAGGACCTTGGGGGTGTATCGCCGCGCCTCGGCGTCGTCCATGATCCCGTACGAGATGATGATGACGAGATCGCCGGGATGCACCAGGCGGGCCGCCGCGCCGTTGATCCCGATGACACCGCTGCCCGCCGGGCCGGTGATCGCGTAGGTCTCCAGGCGTGCGCCGTTGTTGATGTCGACGATCGTCACCTGCTCGCCGGGAAGCAGGTCGGCGGCTTCCATCAGGTCGGCGTCGATCGTGACGGAGCCGACGTAGTGCAGGTCGGCCTGCGTCACCGTCGCCCGGTGGATCTTGGAGGTGAGCATGGTTCGAAACACCGGTCAGACCCCCTGGTAACCGTTGCCGTCGGGTGCGTAGGCCGCGGCCGGCTGCCGGCCGGCGGACTGCCGCGCGGATCGTGCGGCCGGGTCGGCCAGCACGAGGTCGATGTTGTCGATCAGCCGGGTGGTCCCGACCCGGGCCGCGACCAGCAGCAGTGCAGGTCCGGTGGAGACCGGCCCGAGGTCGGACCGGCTGGCAAGGGTCAGGTAGTCGACGTCCACACCGGGCTCGCAGGCGAGCTCCGCCCGGGCCGCGGTGAGCACGGCGTCGGCGCCTTCGGTGGCCCGGGCGGCGCCGGCGGCCAGTGCTCGGGAGAGAGCCAGCGCGCTGCGCCGCTGGGCGGCGTCGAGGTAGGCGTTGCGGCTCGAAAGAGCGAGCCCGTCGGTGTCACGCACCGTCGGCACGCCGACGATCTCCAGCGGGAACGCCAGGTCGTCGACCATGCGGCGGATGCAGACCAGTTGCTGGGCGTCCTTGCGGCCGAAGAACGCCACATCCGGCCGGACAAGGTGGAACATGGTCCCCACCAGGGTAAGCATTCCGTCGAAGTGGCCCGGCCGGGACGCTCCCTCCAGGACGTCGCCCAGCGGCCCGGCACTCAGGGTGACCAGCGGAGCCGGGTCGTGCACCACGCTCGGCGCGTAGACGATGTCGGCCCCCTCGCTGGCGCAGACGTCCAGGTCGGCGGCGAAGGTGCGGGGATAGCGGTCGAGGTCCTCGCCGGACCCGAACTGCAACGGATTGACGAAGATCGTGACCACGACCTGGTCGGTACGCCGCCGGGCCTCCCTGATCAGGGCGGCGTGACCGCGGTGCAGCGCACCCATGGTCATGACGACACCGCGGACACCTCGGGCGGGTGCCGCCTCCCGCGCCTTCCCCGACTGGGGAGTGGAGGCTGCGGGGGCCTGGCCCGCCGGGGCCGGGTCCGTGGGGGTGTGGTCGGGGGGTGTCTGGTCCGCGGATGCCGCGGCGGTCTGCTCCCTGCGGACGACCGGCCGGGCCAGTGCCGCAGCGAGCTCGGCGCGGGTGCGGACGACGATGGGCCGGGCGGTGCCACGTGATGCGGCCGGTGCCGGGCTCGCGGTGCCGGCTGGTGCCGGGCGCGGGGTGATGGGCATCTGAGCAGGCATGAGTACAGGCATTCGGATTCGTTCCAGTCCTCGGGTGGGGTACCGGACGTCGCGGACACTGTAGCTCGCCCGCAACGTCCCCTGAACCCCTCTGTGACCTGGCTGTCTTTCCGTATCGCCCGATTAGGGGGCAGTAACGGACTCCCCGCCGCCCGGGGAGATCTCGGGCGGCGGCTCGATGTCCGTGATCGGCGAGCGGGCGGGTGCGGCCTTCGCGCTGCTGCCAGACAAGATCTGAGGATCCTGGTCGTGGGAACGACGAAAACCCTCAGATCTTGCGGACTCGAAAGTCCCTGAAGCTCGTCCGCTGTGTCCGTCCTGCCCGCCGGCCGGCCCCGCTGCGCCGCCCGGCCGGATGGGCCTGCCTGGCCTGAAGGGCCTACTCGCCGGTCACGGTGCCCCGCGCAGGAGTGACGAGGGTGGCGTCCGGGCTCGTCGACGGCCTCGGCACGGACACCCCGGCCGCGGTGACCGCCGGGCGGCGCCAGGCACGTTCGCCGATCAGCGTGAGGACGGCAGGCATGAGGATCACTCGGATCACCGTCGCGTCGAGCAGGATCGCGGCGCCCAGACCGACCCCGAGCTGCTTCATGCTCACCTGTGAAAGCGTCGCGAACACGCTGAACACGGCGACCATGATCACGGCGGCGCTGGTGACCACACCGGCGCTGCTCCGGACGCCCGCCAGCACCGCCTCGCGCATCGGAAGCCCGGCGCTGTATGCCTCCCGGACCCGGCTGAGCACGAAGACCTGGTAGTCCATCGACAGTCCGAACAGGATCACGAACAGCATCAGGGGCAGCCAGTTCGTGATGGTGCCGGTGGAGGTGTAGCCGAGCAGGCCGTCCGCCCAGTGGTGCTGGAACACGACCACGAGCAGGCCGTATGCCGAGGCGACCGAGAGCAGGTTCAGAGCCACGGCCGCCGCGGCGACGAGCGCGCTGCGGAAGGCCGCCAGCAGCAGCAGAAACGCCAGGACGAGGACGAAGCCGATCACCAGCGGGGTCCGCCCGTTGAGCTGCCGGTTGAAGTCGACCGAACCCGCGGTTCGGCCGGTGACGTCGGCGGATGTCCCGTGGACGGCGCCGACGGTCGTCGGGATCACCGTGTCACGCAGCGTGGCCAACGCTCGCTGGGACTCGTCGTCGGTACCGCTTCCGGCGATCGGGATGGCGATCTTCGCCACCCGGCCGTCGCCACTGATCTCGGTCGTGATCGGCTCGTACATCACCCCGGTGGCGACGGCCTCGCGCCTGAGCCCGGTGACGGCCGCGGCCACCTCGGCCGAGCGCACGTCGTCGGCGGAGACGACCACCACCGCGGCACTCTGCTCGCCGGGGAAGGCCGCCTCGACCCGGTCGTAGGACTGGATGATCGGCAGGTCGTCGGGGAGGTCGTCGATGCCGGGC
Source organism: Parafrankia irregularis (assembly GCF_001536285.1). Taxonomy (NCBI): domain Bacteria; kingdom Bacillati; phylum Actinomycetota; class Actinomycetes; order Frankiales; family Frankiaceae; genus Parafrankia; species Parafrankia irregularis. Next base: position 126,835 of record NZ_FAOZ01000014.1, read on the forward strand.
TCGCTGGTCCGCAGCCCGAACGCCGGCAGGGCGAGCAGAACCAGCAGCCCACCGGTGACGACGGCGACCGGGCCGGGATGGCGCAGCAGGCGCCCCATGATCCCGAGTCGCGCGGTCCCGGTCCCGGTGTTGGCGCTGGTGTTGGCGGCGGCGTGCGCCGGGGTGCGGCCGGTGACCCGGCGGCGCCCCGGCAGCCGCAGCAGCTCGACCCGGTCACCCAGCCAGGACAGCACCGCGGGCAGGACGGTCAGCGAGCCGAGGACCGCGATCAGGACCACGATCACCGTGCCGCCGGCGACCCCGCTGAAGACGTCCAGACCTGTGATCAGGAGGCCCGCCATGGACACGGCGACGGTCAGCCCGGAGACCAGGACCGCGTGCCCCGATGTGTCCGCGGCGATCTCCAGCGCCTGCCGCGGGCTGTGCCCGGCGGCCCGCTCGGCCCGCTCGCGCCGGATGTAGAACAGCGCGTAGTCGACACCCACGGCCAGGCCGATGAGCAGCATGACCGACGTCGCGGTCTCGTCTGTCGGCAGCAGCCTGCTGCTGAACGCGACCACGCCCAGTGCCGCGACGAAGGCGGTCAGCGCGAGCACGACCGGGATCAGCGCGGCGACCACGGCACCGAAGACCGCGAGCAGAATGCCCAGAGTCAACGGAATCGCGAGCAGCTCGGCCCGCTTGAAGTCCTTGCCGACGGTGTCTCCGAGTGCCTTTTCGGCACTGGCTTCGCCGACCTCCTCGACACGCAGCCCTGGATGCGCCCGGGCAGCCGCGTCAACCGCGGCGAGCACCGGCTCGATTCGGTCGGTGGCGGTCTCGGCGTCGCCGACGATCTCGAACGTCACCAGAACCGAGCGCCGATCGGGGGAGACGAGGCCGAGGTCGGCCTCGGTCTCGACCTGCGGCAGCGTGACCGGCGCCCGCAGGTTCGTCACCTCGCCGGTGGCGAGGACCCGCTCGGCGACGTCACCGATCGCGGCACGGAGCTGCTGGTCGGCGAGGAGCGCCTGAGGGCTGCTCGCCGCGTCCGGCCGTTGGATCAGCACGTTCTCGCTGGCGGGGGTCGTGAAGCCGTGGTCCGCGAGGGTGCGCTGGGCGCGCGCGTCCTCGCCGACGCCGTAGTCGCTGTCGGTCAGCGTGTGGGTGCCGACCAGGGAGCCCAGCACCGTCAGAAGGACAACGCCGAGGAACCATCCCCCGATGGCCAGCCGCCGGTGCCGCACGCTCCACCTGGCCGCCCGGGCGGCCAGGTGGGTGGCATGCGTGGAACGGGTCGAATGGTGCGACGTCGATGTGATCGGAGGTCTCGTGCGCATGCGAGAACGATCTCGCTGAGCGAGCTTCCGGTCACTGCGGCGGACTACCGAATCCGACGTACGGAGCGCTGGCGGGCGCAGGGTGGGGCTGTCCCCCGGTCGACGCCCCGACAGCCCTCCCAGTCAGCGCTGTGCCAGCTCAGGCGGTGGAGAGATAGTCCTGGAAGGAGATTCCCGTCAGGCGCTCGTACGCCTCGACGTAGCGCGCCCGGGTCGACTCGACGATGTCGGCCGGGAGCTCCGGCGCCGGCGGGTTGCGGTCCCACCCGGTGTCGACCAGGTAGTTGCGGATGAACTGCTTGTCGTAGGACGGCTGCGCCCCGCCAGGCGTCCAGGCGTCGGCGGGCCAGAACCGGGACGAGTCGGGGGTGAGCACCTCGTCGGCGAGCCGCAGCACGCCGTCGGCGTCGTGGCCGAACTCGAACTTGGTGTCGGCGAGCAGGATCCCGCGCTCGGCGGCGAGGTCACTGGCCCGGCCGAAGATCTGGAGGGTGAGATGCTCCAGCTCGGCGGCCAGCTCCTTGCCGACCCGGCCGGCGGCGTCGTCTCGGCTGATGTTCTCGTCGTGCTCGCCGATGGGCGCCTTCGTCGACGGAGTGTAGATCGTCGTGGGCAGCTTGCTGCCGTCCTCCAGCCCGGGCGGGAGCGGATGACCGCTGACCGCGCCGGTGCGGCGGTAGTCCTTCAGCCCGCTGCCGGTCAGGTAGCCGCGGGCGACGCATTCGATCATGACCATGTCCAGCCGCCGGCACAGCATCGAACGGCCGCGGAGCTGCTCCTTGTAGGGCGCGAGCTCTGCGGGGTACTCGTCCACGCTCGAGCTGATCACATGACTCGGCACCAGGTCACTCAGCTGGTCGAACCACCACAGCGAAAGCCCGGTGAGGACGGCCCCCTTGTCGGGGATCTCGGTGGGCAGCACGACGTCGAAAGCCGAGATGCGATCGCTCGCGACGAGCAGCACCGCGTCGTCTCCGACGGCGAACAGCTCACGCACCTTTCCTGAGCCCAGGTGCGTGAGCCCGGCGAACTCCTCATGTGTCAGCGGCATGGTCTGACCGTACCGTCCGGCCGCGGGCCGGGAGTCCGTGCTGGTGCTCAGACCAGCGCGGCGAGCCGGTCGAAGACGGGGCCGAGTCGTTCGACGTAGCGTTCCGGCCGGCTGACCTGGTCGAGGCGGGCCTCGTCGAGGGGAAGCCCGCGGTCCGCCGCGTGCTTGCGCAGCGTCTCGCGGAAGGGCACACCCGTCTGCCAGGTCTCCATCGCGGCGGCCTGCGTGATGGCGTAGGAGTCCTCGCGGGACAGCCCTGTCTCGACGAGTTCCAGCAGCACCGCCGAGGTGTAGACGAGGCCGCCGGTGGCGTCGAGGTTCGCCCGCATCCGCGCCCGGTCGACGACGAGGCCGTCGACGAGCCGGGTGGTCAGGTGCAGCAGGTAGTCCACGCCGCAGGCCGCGTCCGGCAGGGCGATGCGCTCGGTCGACGAGTGTGAGATGTCCCGCTCATGCCACAGCGGGACACCCTCCAGCACGGGCACGTACTGGGCCCGCACGATCCGGGCGAGCCCCGCGATGCGCTCGGACATGATCGGGTTCTTCTTGTGCGGCATCGCGGACGAGCCCTTCTGGCCCGACCCGAACGGCTCCGACAGCTCACGGACCTCCGTGCGCTGGCCGTGCCGCACCTCCAGCGCGACCGCCTCGCACACCGTCGCGAGGGCGGCGAGCGCGGCCACCCAGGACGCGATCCCGTCCCGCAGGACGACCTGCGTCGCGACCGGCGCCGGGGTCAGCCCCAGCTTGTCCGCGACGTAGCTCTCCACATCGGTGTCGATGTTGGAGTAGGTGCCGACCGCGCCGGAGATCTTCGCGACGCCGACGTCCGCCCGCGCCGCGCGCAGCCGGTCACGGCACCGCGCCATGCCGAACGCCAGATCGGCGACCCGGTGGCCGAACACCGTGGGCTCGCCGTGGATGCCGTGGGTACGCCCGACCCGCAGCGTCTCCCGGTGCGCCAGACCAAGGTCGCGCAGGGAGGCGACGAGCCGGTCGGCTCGCGCCAACAGCAGGTCGGTGGCCTCGACGAGCTGGCAGGCGAGCGCGGTGTCGAGCAGGTCCGACGAGGTCATCCCGAAATGCACGTAGGCCGCGGCGGAACGTGGCTCGGTGTTGTCCGCCCAGGCGGTGAGAAAGGCGATCACGTCGTGCTGGGTGACCGCCTCGACCTCCGCGACGGCCTCGGGTGTCGGCGCGGGCGCGGCGCGCACCGGGTCCACCGAGTCGGCGGGGATGCGCCCGGCGGCGGCGTGGGCCTCCATGACGAGGACCTCGACCTTGCACCACAGCTCGTACTTGTTGGCCTCGGACCACACCCGGCCCATGTCGGGCAGCGTGTAACGACCGATCATGCGCGCGCCGCCGCGACGTCGGCGAGGGAGTCGGCCGCCGCCTGCTCGAACTCGTCCTTGAACGTCGCCAGCTTCAGCCCCAGGTCAGGGTCGCCGAGCGCGAGGATCTGGATCGCCAGGATCGCCGCGTTCGTCGAGTTGTTGAGCCCCACCGTCGCCACCGGCACTCCGGGCGGCATCTGCGCGATGGCCAGCATCGAGTCCATCCCGTCCAGCGCGCCGCCGGAGATCGGGACGCCGATCACGGGCAGTGTCGTCATCGAGGCGACCGCACCGGGCAGCGCCGCGGCGAGCCCGGCGCCCGCGATCACGATGGAGATCCCCCGCTCGCGCAGCTGCCCGACCCACTCGGCCAGGGTGCGCGGCGCACGGTGCGCGGAGAGCGAGACCTCCTCGTAGGTGACGCCGAAACGCTCCAGCGTTGCACCGGCCTTGCTCATGGTCTGGGTGTCCGACGGAGAGCCGTAGACGATCGCCACCCGCGGCCCAGCCGAGCTGCTACTCGATCCGTTGCTCTGCGACGACTTGCCCTGAGACACGCTCACTCCTCTGCTTCCTACCGGTTTCTGCTGGTTCCCGCGTGGGGCATCCGGGACGGGTCCCCGATGTCAGTGCGGTAGTGCGCCCCGTCGAGCGAGATGCGGCTGACCGCTTCGTACGCCGATCCTCGCGCGGACTCGAGGTTGGAGCCGATGGCCGTGACCGAGAGCACCCTGCCACCCGATGCGATGACCTGCCCGCTCTCGTCGCGGCGGGTCCCGGCGTGCAGCACATCGACACCGGTCAGCGCACCCGCGGCGGCGAGACCACGGATCGGGCCACCTAGCCGCGGCGCGGTGGGGTAGCCGGGCGCCGCGACGACGACGGTGATCGCTGCCCCGGAACGCCACGTCGGGCGCACGCGGCCGGACAGCACCGCGGTCAGCGGCGAGTTCAGCAGGGCCAGGATCGCCTGAACCTCGGGGTCACCGAAACGAACGTTGAACTCGACCACACGAAGGCCACGGGACGTCAGCGCCAGCCCGGCGTAGAGCAGGCCTGTGAACGGTGTGCCACGCCGTGCCATCTCGTCCACCGTGGGTCGGATCACGGTACGGACCACCTCGTCGACCAGGCCCGCGGGCGCCCAGGGCAGCGGGGTGTACGCGCCCATGCCGCCGGTGTTGGGGCCGGTGTCACCGTCGCCCACCCGCTTGTGGTCCTGAGCGGGCGAAAGCGGCACGACCGCGCCGGACTCGGTCACGACCGCGAACAGCGAGACCTCGGGCCCGTCGAGGTACTCCTCCAGAACCACCCGGTCGTCGGTGTCACGCAGGCTGGCACGCACGGCCTCGACCGCCACGTCCCGGTCAGTGGTGACCGTGACGCCCTTGCCGGCCGCCAGGCCGTCGTACTTCACCACGTAGGGCGGGCCGAACGTGTCGAGGTCGGCCAGCGCCGAGGAGATCTCGGTGTGATCTCGTGAGTCGGCCGTCGGCACGCCGGCCGCGCGCATGATCTCCTTCGCGAAGGCCTTGCTGCCCTCCAGCCGTGCCGCGGCGGCGGACGGCCCGAACACCGGCAGCCCGCGGGCCCGAAGCTCGTCGCCCGCACCCGCCACCAGCGGGACCTCCGGGCCGACGATGGTCAGGTCGGCCTGGACGGCCTCGGCCAGGCCGGCGACCGCGTCCGGATCCTCGACCCGAAGCGGGCGTGGCTCGGCAAGCTCCGCCGTACCAGCGTTTCCAGGGGCGCACACGAGCGCGCCGACCGCCGGATCCCGGGAGAGCGCGCGGCAAAGAGCATGCTCACGCCCACCGGACCCGACAACAAGAACCTTCATCGCTTGGAGGGGGCGAAGGACGCAGCCGCGGAAGTCACGGGGTCCAGGTTAGCGCGCACCTTGATCGTTGAGTCTTTTTCCCGTGGTCTCAGAGGCCGACCCCGGCCTGCCAGAGCATGTGGGCCATGCCGTGCACGAGGTGCAGCGCGCAGCGCCGGGCATCGACCTCGGCCATGGTCTGGACGATGGCCGGAGCGTCGACGGGCCACACGTGGGGCTCGCGGCCGAGCACGGTCAGCGGTGCCGGGTCGTCCCGGCCCTCGAAGGTGCGTCCGCCGGGCTCTACGAACAGGTGTAGCGACCGGCCGGGAGCAGGGAAGCTCTCACACCGCCAGTAGAGCAGCGGCCAGGCGTGCAGCCGCTCGCGACGCAGCAGCGGCCGCCGGTGATCGCGCGGGGCACCCGCGCCCCGCGCGCCCCGTTCACCCCGCCGGTCCGCGGCCGGACCATCCTCGGCCTCCACGGCGTCCTCACCGTGATCGTCCTCATCGTGACGACCACGACGCCCGCCGCGAACGCGGCGATCGCCGTGGTCCTCGTCGAAGCCGGCCCCGGCCTCGGGGATCCGGATCGATCCCGGCTGGCCCGAGCCGGCGCCGCCGCTGACGCCGGCGTCCCAGCCGCGGTCCGCCCGACGCCCGTTCGCGCGCACCGTCACCGGGGGCGTCAGATTCTCCGCCGCACAGAAGGAGAGGAACTCTGTGATCTGCGCCTGGACGTGTTCGGCGATCGCCGCCGCCCGTTCCAGACGCAGCGCCTCGGCGCGTTTCGAGCTGCGGATCGCGTGGCTTCCGCGCAGAAGGACATCGGTCAGGGTCTCCGGGAGCGCCTCCCCGGTCGGGGAGAAGCCGACCGGCCAGGTCGCCGGGTCGATTCCGCGTCCGAGCGGATGATCCGGCCGGACCGTCGGCGACCAGCGGGCCGGGCTGGGCTGACGCGGCGCGGTCGCCCTCGTCGTGTCGAGCTCGGTCGACGCCGACGCCGACGCCGACGCCGACGCGGGCGTCGGCACCGGCTGGGTCGGCCCGCTGTCGCGCGCGTCGGCGCGGTCGTCGTCCCAGGAGGGGTGCGGCGGTAGCGCCGCCATCGTCATCACCCCCGGTCGTCGCCAACTGTGACGACGTCAGCCTGAGCCGTAACTCTGTGTAGCGCAACCCGGGGCCGTTGTCGGCGCGTGGGGGATCACCGCGCCGAATCGGGGCGTCGTGCGCCAGTGCGGCGCGACAGCGTGATCAGAGCAGTTCGTTGATCACCAGGGTCTGTGCCCGGCCGGGACCGACGCCCACAGCCGACACCGGGGCTCCGGACATCTCCTCGATCGTCGCCACGTACGCCCGGGCGGCGTCCGGGAGATCGGCGAAGTCCGTCACACCGGAGATGTCCTCATGCCAGCCGGGGAGCTCTTCGTAGATCGGCTTCGCGTGGTGGAAGTCCGTCTGCGTCATCGGCATCTCGTCGGTCCGCCTGCCGTTGATCTCGTAGCCGACGCAGACCGGCACGGTGTCGAAGCCCGAAAGCACGTCGAGCTTTGTCAGGAACAGATCGGTGAGCCCGTTGACCCGTACGGCGTAGCGGGCGATCACCGCGTCGAACCAGCCGGTGCGCCGCGCCCGGCCGGTCGTCACGCCGAACTCGCCACCGATCCGGCGGAGCTCCTCACCGACCTTGTCGTCGAGCTCGGTGGGGAAGGGCCCCGAACCCACCCGGGTGGTGTACGCCTTGATGATCCCGACGACCCGGCTGATCCTGGTCGGACCGATCCCCGCTCCGGTCGCCGCGTAGCCGGCCGTCGGGTTGGAGGAGGTCACAAACGGATACGTGCCGTGGTCGACGTCGAGCAGCGTGCCCTGCGAGCCCTCGAGAAGCACGACCTTGCCGTCGCGCAGCGCCGTGTCCAGCAGGAGACCGGTGTCGGCGATGTGCGGCGTCAGCCGCCGCGCGTAGGCCGCGTACTCCTCGACCACCTCGTCGACATCGATCCGGCGCCGGTTGTAGACCTTCGTCAGGACCTGGTTCTTCTCCCGCAGCGCCAGCTCCAGCTTCTGCCGGAAGATGCCCGGGTCGAGCAGGTCCTGGACACGGATACCGGTGCGGGCGACCTTGTCCCCGTAGGCGGGGCCGATGCCGCGGCCGGTCGTACCGATCCGCGCCTTGCCGAGGTATCGCTCGGTGACGCGGTCGAGCGCCCGGTGGTGCGGCATGATCAGATGTGCGTCCGCGCTGATCAGCAGCCGGGAGACGTCGACCCCCCGAGCCTGCAGCCCGTCCATCTCGGACAGCAGCACGCCCGGGTCGATGACGACACCGTTCCCGATGACCGGGACGCAGTCGGCTCGCAGAACTCCGGAGGGGATCAGGTGCAGAGCGTAGCTCTCCGCACCGATCACCACCGTGTGGCCGGCGTTGTTACCTCCCTGGTACCGAACGACGTAGTCGACGGCGCCGCCCAGGAGGTCGGTCGCCTTTCCTTTTCCTTCGTCGCCCCACTGGGCGCCGATGAGGACTAGAGCAGGCACCGGGCGAGGTTACTAGGGATATGGGCCTGTCGGGACCCGATCGGCCCCGACAGGGAAAAGCTCGCTGCGTTATGCCATCTCATGACTACTATGCGAGGTCGAGTTCACGGAGTGCGACCGGATCACTGTCAGCGAGAAACTCGCGGCACCTGGTCGCCTCCGCGTCCTCGCCGATCTCCGCCGCAGCCCGCGACAGTGCGGCCAGCGCCCGCAGGAAGCCGCGGTTCGGCTCATGAGACCACGGAATGGGCCCGTGGCCCTTCCATCCGGACCGCCGGAGCTGATCGAGGCCCCGGTGATAGCCGGTCCGCGCGTAGGCGTAGGCCGCCACCGGCTGACCCGCGCCGAGCGCCTCCTCCGCGAGGATCGCCCAGCCGAGGCAGGCAGCGGGGAAACGGGCCGCGACGGACTCCGCGCCGGCACCCGAGCTCAGCGCCTCCACCACAGCGGCGTCGGATGGAAGCAGCGTCGGCGGCGGACCCGACAGCAGGTTCTGGTTCGCGGGCGGTGTCGTCATGGGCACATCCTGCCCGACCGGCGTCACGCCCGGCACCGGTCGGGCCCACCGGCTGACTGCTGGGCCCGCCGCGGCCCACAGGCCAACCAGGCATGCGACGACCTGCCAGACTGGCATGAGGCGCCCGGAGCCAGGTCAGCTGGTGACGGTGGCGCTCCACAGGTTCTGCCCGACCACGCCGGGCTGCCCGTCGCTGATCCGCGTCAGGTACGAGTAGAGCGCGGCGACGCCCTGGGACTCCTGGCCGAACTTGCCGTCGACCGTCAGCACGAACTTGCGCTCGCGCATCTCGGCCTGCCACACGAACGCATCGGCGCGTACCTCGTCGCCCATGCCGACGTTCAGCGCTTCACCGCCGAAGTTGGTGCCGACCTGGCTTCGTGCGCGTTCGAGGGTCATGGGCGGCTCGGCCGGTGTGAGGGCCTGCTCGACGGCATCGCCGATGGTGCCCGAGGATTCCGGGGCCGGGCCGTTGCGCGTCAGGCCGAGCTTGTTGCTGCAGGCCGGCCACGGTGACCAGCCACGCGAGTCGTACAGCTTGTAGGCGGCATCGTCCTGCATCGCCGGCGGAGCCTGGTCGGGTCGACCGGGGTAGCCGAGGCCTGTCCAGGTGCGCTGGTCGAACTGGTAGGCGCCGTAGAAGCCGTTGCCCGTGTTGATGGCGTAGTTGCCGCCGGACTCGCACTGGCGCAGCCGGGCGAAATCATCCGCCGTCGCGGCGCCGGCAGGGGCCGCGGTGACGGCGAGCCCCGTTCCGACCAGGGCCGTGACGGCCCCGGTGGTCCGCAGGACACGGGTGGCGGTGGACGGCGGCTGCGCCGCGCGGTGCCTGCCACCACGACCGGTCGAACGGACGGGATCACGATCATGCGACCGCATCAGGTGTCCTTCCCGTCGCCTGCGGGGTGAGCTGTCGGGTTCGGGCTGGAAGCTGCCCGGTCGGCGTACCAGGACCCGGCCGTCCTCGCGGACCGGTGTGTCCCGGCTGTATCGGTACGCCGGCTTAACCCCTAGGACGCAACGAATGCGCCCGGATGGTGGGTCCCCCACTCCTGCCCTGTGTCGTCCGCTCCAGTACCGGCCGAGTGGACGGGGGCAGGATTCGGCGTCCGTCCACACGACCTCGCCCCGGGGGGAGGCGAGTGGGCGGAACTGTAGCGAGATCTACCTACATGACGCAAATCCCGCTGGCCAGGGCGGGATCGGAAATGACCATATCGGAGTCACCCGAACGGGCCAATTGACGGATGGGTGGAGGAGATGGTCATCACACCCCAACCGCGCCACATTACCGTCCCCTCGACATCTCGGACGCACCGGGGGTCCGTCATGCGGCTGGCGCCCCAGCCGGCTTCAGGCCGGGACGGTCCATGACCCGAGGAAGGTCCATGACGGGCGATGCCCGCTCGGCGGCCCAGGCCTGGGCGCCCGGGGACACGGGGCGGCGCCAGGGCGGGTCGGCGGCGGGCGGTGGGGGCGGTGTGGGGCCGGCGACAGCGCCGGCCACCGGAAGCTGGAGAGCGCCGACGCCACGCCCGCCTACCGGGATCGCCGGTGTGTGGCGGGTACCGATCTGGCCATGACCGGTGCGGTGAGGTGGCGTCGTCGAGGGAGGTCGTTCGGCGCGACCGTGGAGGGAATGCGCGCCGAACTCATCCCGCGGGTGATCGAGATGGTCGGCGGGAGGGCCGCGACGCCCGGACACCTGCCCCGAGGCCGGTACCGCTCCGGCGGTGGGGCTGTCCGGGTCCTGCGACACGCGGACCGTTGGGGCGCTCCGCGTTGCGTCCCGCGCGCCACGGCTGGGTCAGCGCCGGGCGGGCGGGCCGTCGCACGTCACGGCCGACTGGATGAGACGCCTCCCGGGCTTGACGGATCGGGAGGAACGTCCCGTCGGGCGAGGTGCTCGACAACTCAGACGTGGACAACTCAGATGTGGATCAGGTGTGGACAACCGCGCTGGGACGGTGCAGCCACGGTCGGGTGTTCCTGGGGCTCCTGGCATCACCGCGCCCGACCGGGACGGAGCGGGCGGGTGCGGTGAGCCTCCCCGGCGCGCGTCCGCGCTTTCGGGGCTGGGGCGAGGGAGGGACGAGGATCCGGTCGGACGGCCGTGAAGGCCCGCTCTCAGGGAGCGGGAACGCGGTCGGTGGGCCGACCGTTGTCTGACGAGGACGGCATGCACGTCCTCGAGCGACTTCCGGTTTGCGGCGGGGTCCTTGTCAGCGTTGAGCCATTTCCATCGTCGGCTCCGACCTGCGGTATCTCTGGTCGTGCACCATGAGATGGGAAGGCTCGTCGATCCAGTCCGGGCGGGGGCTTTCCCCGTGCAGCCGGGAGGGTTCGGCTACGGAAGGCAGGTTGCCTTCACGGGGTGCTGGCTGTCGGTGCCGCGCGCTGGGCCCGCGGATGAGCGGGCGGGCATGCAGGCGACCGAGTGCTCCGCCGGGGCGGGCAGGCGTCAGCCGAAGGTGGCCGCCCAGGTCTGCGGGCCGAGGACGCCATCGACGACGAGGCCGCGCACGGTCTGGAAGTCCCTGGCCGCGGCTGCGGACTTCGGCCCGTAGCAGCCGTCGACGGCGAGGGAGTAGCCGAGGGAGTTCATCTTTTCCTGCCAGGTCCTGATTTCGTCAGTGACCTGGTTGTGTACCGACGCGAAGTAGTTGCGCGTCAGAGGGGGCACACCCGTGGTGGCGACGGGCTGCGCGACCAGACTGGTGCGCTCGGCCGTGCGGGAGGCCTGGCTGCCGGATCCCGACGACGATGCGCCGGGCGAGAGCTGGTCGCCGCCCATTCCGCTCCCGCACACCGGCCACTGGCCGAATCCGGAGCGGAGCGCGAGCTTCAGCGCCGCCTCGTCCTGCAGGGCGGGTGGAGCGGTGTGTGGTAGGCCAGAGTACCCAAGGCTGCGCCAGGTCCCGGCGGAGAACTGGTAAGCGCCATAGTAGCCGTTACCGGTGTTCGTCGTGTAGTTGCCGCCGGACTCGCATTGCCGCAGACCTTCCCAGGTCGTTGCGGCGTTCGCCGGTTGGCTGATGGCGATTGTGCCTCCGACCGCCGCGACAAGGACGGGTACGGGGACGAGTGTGCGGGCCCGGCTGCGGGTACTGCTGCGGCGTTGTCGGCCACTGGTACGTGCGTCGGACATGCGTGAGTTTTCCTTCCCCACGCCTGCGAGGTGAGCTGTCGGGTTCGGGCAGGGAACAAGCCCGGCCGCATGTCAGGAACTCCCAAATCCTGTGCCTTCGACAGCAAGGAAGACGGTTCCTCATTGCTGTCAACGGCCCTGCGGCTTCACCCCAAGGCCACCAGGTTCGGTGGCCGGGTATTGGTTCCCCCGCTCCTGCCATCGGGTTTTTGTTTCCGGCGGATGGGGGCAGGGATTCGGCGTGCACCCGTCGGGTGCCCGGCCTGTCTCCGGGCACGGCGAAGACCATAACCACAACGTCGGGCGAGGCGACAAGGATTGAATGGTCGACGTGAAGAAGAGCACACTCCTGCGCGCCTTCTTGAGATTGGCCGCGGGCCCTGGTATCGCGCGCGCACGCGCGCTCATTAACTTGGCGGGCGTTTCGTGATGGAGGGTTCGGGCCGACTGATCACGCTCGCGAAAGATCGCCGATATTGCCTGCGCTGCGAGCTATTCGCCGGAATCGGAGCCAAGGCTACCGCTCGCTGCTGATCCCGTCACTAACGAGGGCGAAAATTTATATTCTTGTACTGATGGAGGTTCGGGCGTCGCGTCATGTGAGATACGCAATCGTAACTATGAGTTAACGTAAGTGTATCTTTCGTCGCCGACGAGCCTGTCGGAGGGTCGGATCGAGGGCTCGGGGCGCCGCCCCGCCGGGGCCTGGGGTGATCTTGTGGGGATGCGTTCGGACTCGGGCGTCCTCGTCACCGTGGCACCCATGGTGCCTCTCGGTGTCTCCCTGGTAGCCGATAGTCACATCGGTGGCAATGTGGCGAATGGCCGGGCCCGTGGCGACCGGTCCGGCCAGCCCGCTGTCGACGGCGGCGCGAACTACGTCCCCGCACGTCGGTGAGGGGCGAGTCGGGAGAGCCTGTCGCGAGCCGGACGTTTCCCGGTCTGTCTGGACGAGGCCGGAGATTCCGGATGGCGGGCCCGCTGCCGTGGTCGTGCGTTCCGCCCACCGATTCGCCGCTTGGTACTGATCCCTCACTGCCGCGCGAGCCTGTGGGTGGCCGAATCGGTCGAAGAGGCCACATGGCAGCCCACACGAAGCTTTGCCCAGGCGTGGGTGACCTTGGTGTCGAGGGTGTGGTCTGAGCAGGTCGTCGGGCCGCGTCTACTTCCGCGCGGGATCGGACCACTGTGGCCCTGAGGGTGTCCTGGCTCGGTATGGCGGGCGATGTGCCGTCGCCAGGCCGCACGATCTTTGTGGGGTGCTTCCGGGCGGTTGACGTCCCGGATCGCGGCCGGGCGCGGTTTGGTCACCCGCCGGAGACTTGTGAGTGAAATAGATCACACTCTGCTGTCGGCCGGTCGTCCGGACAGATGACTGTCAGCGGCCGGGCGTTGCCGGTTGAGATCAGGTGCGGGCGTGTCGGGGGTGCTGGACGGCCGGGGCGGGCCGTCGTACTGCCCGCGGCGACAGGGAGCCGGAGCAGTGGGAGAAGGAGATAAGGAGAGGGAGATGGGAGACAAGGAGGAGATGGCGACAGGGAGCGGGCGACGAGCCGCGCGGAGCGGTGCGCCAGGAGCCGCGGGGAGAAGAGGTAAGGAGCCGCGGGGAGGAGAGGTAAGGAGCCGGAGCCAGGCATGGGCTCCGCCGCGATGGGTGAGCCTTCTCCATCTCACGCTGTCGGGCGCTGTAGCCACAGGCCAGAGCCGACGATGGGCAAGGCTCAGCCGGCGTACACACGGACGATGCGCCGGGCGGCATCAGGCGAGCGGAGTGCTCCCGGGAACGTGGGCGCCCCCGGGAGCATGAACGGACTACTGAGGTCCCTACCGGACCAGCGTGGCCCGGCTCAGATGTCGGTCAACGGACCGGGCAGAGCCCGGATGACGTCGGTCAGACGCCGATCGAACGGCCCGCGGACCGCAGGTCAGAACAGGCCTGGGCGACTCGTGCCGCCATCGAGGTCTCCGCGGCCTTCCCGTAGGTACGCGGGTCGTAGGCCTTCTTGACCCCGACCTCGCCGTCCACCTTCAGAACCCCGTCGTAGTTCCGGAACACGTGGTCCACGATGGGACGGGTGAATGCGTACTGGGTGTCGGTGTCGACGTTCATCTTGATGACACCGTAGTCGAGCGTTTCGCGGATCTCGGAGAGGTCCGAGCCGCTGCCGCCGTGGAATACGAGGTTGAACGGCTTGGCGTCGGCACCGAGGCCGAGCTTCTCGGCCACATGCTGCTGGCCCTCGCGAAGGATCGCGGGCCGCAGCTTGACATTGCCGGGCTTGTACACGCCGTGAACATTGCCGAACGTCGCGGCCAGCATGTAAGCACCCTTCTCCCCGGTTCCGAGCACCTCGGCGGTGCGGAACATATCGCCGGGAGTGGTGTAGAGCTTCTCGTCGATCGCGCCGACGACACCGTCCTCCTCGCCGCCCACGACGCCGATTTCGACCTCCAGCACGATACGCGCGGCCCGACAGTCGGCGAGCAGCTCGTCCGCAATCTTGAGGTTTTCCTCGAGCTCTACCGCGGAGCCGTCCCACATATGGGACTGGAAAAGCGGATCCCGCCCCTGGGAAACTCGCTCACGGGAGATTGCGATAAGTGGGCGAATGTAGGTGTCAAGCTTGTCTGCCGGGCAGTGATCCGTGTGCAGCGCGATGTTTACCGGGTATGCTTTGGCGACGTGGTGCGCGTACTCTGCGAGTGCCTCGGCCCCGAGCACCATGTTCTTGATGGTCGTGCCTGAAAGGAACTCGGCGCCGCCGGTTGAGACCTGGACGATTCCGTCACTGCCGGCCTCCGCGAAGCCCCGCAGCGCTGCGTTGAGGGTCTGCGACGAGGTCACGTTGATGGCGGGGTAGGCGTAGGCGTTCGACTTCGCCTGGCTGAGCATCTCGGCGTAGACGTCTGGGCTGGCGATGGGCATCGGTGGAGCTCCTCGAAAGGTCTAGGGGCGCCCGACCGCCCGGTGGCACCAAGCCACCGCGGGCCGTGGCGCCGGACGCGCCGCCGAACCCGCCACCACCCCCCGGAGATCCCGGGGCGCGGTTGCGCCCGACGCGTGCCGACGGCAGGTGTTGGCCGAAGGGTATGACGTCACCCGGCTCGGACGGGTGTGGTTCCACGTGACATCGCCGGAAGCTGGTCGGATGTCTCATCCTGATCGCGCTCCGGCGGCAGACTGGCCTCGTGGACATCGAAGACCTCTCTGGGATGACCCTCTACGCCATCCTCTTCGCGGTGATTTTCGTGGAGAGTGGGGTCCTGGTCGGCTTCTGGCTCCCCGGCGACACCGTGCTGTTCGGTGCGGGTCTGGTCGCAGCCGACCCGTCAGCCGACGTCTCGATCCTCGTACTCGCGTTCGGTGTGCCGGTGGCGGCGAGCCTCGGCGCCGTTGTCGGGTATGCGACCGGCCGTCATCTCGGCCGCCCGTACCTTGAACGCCGCCATGCGGGAGCGCTGGTTCGAACGGAGGACTTCTACCAGCGCTTCGGCGCGGCCACGCTGATCGCGGCTCGGTTCGTGCCCTGGGCGCGGACGTTCGCCCCGGTCCTGGCCGGCGCGGTGTCGATGCCCAGGCACCGGTTCGGCGCGGCGGTGATCGCCGGGGCCGTCATCTGGGGAACCGGCCTGGTCCTGCTCGGCTATGCGGCCTCGGCCGTTCCCGGCCTGCGCGATGCCGCGGTCTGGATCGGGGTCGTGGTGATCGTGGTGTCCGTGCTCGCCGGGGCGGGGGGCGAGCTCATGCGCAGGCGGGTGGCCCGCTCGCGGAGCGTGGAGGACCCCGCGGGTACGAGTGCGGGCTGATCCGCTCCCGTACCCCGCGTCGTCCCAGGCGCGCTGCCGCATTGGGTGTCCGTTGCTCGTTCTGTCGTGATCAGGTCCGTACGGTTACTGATCGTGGGCTTCGTCGGGCGAACGTGTGGTCGTGTGAGCGATCACGCCGAAGTGCCGATCACACCGAAGTGCCGATCACGCCGCGGCTGGAATGCGCGCGGAACCTCCTGAACGCGCGGGTACGGGCCGGTCGGATTCTGGCCGGCCGGGCCGGTCGCGCCCGGTTGGTGGACCCCGATCCCGCAGCGGACGGATACGGAGGCCTTCCTGCCGGCCTTTGATCGTGTTCGTTGTCCTGCTGGGTCTGGCGGCAGTCTCCGGTGTGGGTGTGCCGAGCATCGGCGTTGCTTCGATGGCGTTACCGGCTTCGAGTGCCGAGGCGGCCAGCGCCGCGATGTCGGGTCGTGACGGTCAGCTTTCCGCCGATCACGCGCGTGTCGCGGCCGGGGTGGACACCGCGCCCGAGGGCGCGTCGAGGAATCGCCTGCCCGCCGTGGTGATCCCCAGGGCGGCTCCGCGTCCGGCGGACGCACGCCGCACGGCGGACCCACCGACGGCGAGGCGGGCGGCGACTGCGCCGTCGGCGCGGGCGCCCGCGCACCCTGTGGTCGTCAGCCATGGTGACGGCGAGATCCATGAGATCACGGACGATGACGCCAGGGGGAGCTCCACGCCCGGCGGCAGCCCAGCGCAACCTGGCAGTTCAGCGCAACCTGGCAGTTCAGCGCAACCCGGTGGCACCCGGCCGAACGGCGGTCAGCCTGGACGTACCGCGTCCGGTGCGACCGGCACCGACGCCGCCGGATCGGGCGACGTCGAGTCCGGGCAGTCCGGGCAGGTTGGTGGGCGGCCGGTTGTCGCCGACCAGGTCGCCGCGGGTGGGCCGGAGCTGCCCGGTAGCCCACCGGCGGTCAACGGCCCGGCAACGGTCGCTGAGCCGGACCCGGCCGCCGGCGCCGGACCCGCCGGCTCCGCGCAGTCCGGTCCGGACAGCGTTACGGCTGCATCCCGGCCGGAACCGGCGCCGGCTCAGCAGCCTTCCGCGGCCGCGGCCGGCCCCCAGCCCGCCGCCGGCGCAGGCACCGGAACGGCCATCGGCACCGGCACCACGCCTGCCGCCGGCACGGCTACCGCCGCGGCCACCGAGCCCGCCGCCGCCGTGGCTACCGCCTCCGGCACCGCCGCCGACAACAGTGCCGCCGACAGCAGTGCCGCTGACAACAGCGCCGCGCTCATCGCGCAGGTCATCGCGCTCACCAATGATCAGCGCGCCGCGGTCGGATGCCTGCCACTGGCGATCGACTCCCGCCTCAGCGCCTCGGCGCAGGCCCACAGCGACGACATGGCGAGCCACAACTACTTCAGCCACACCGGGTTGGACGGGAAGTCACCGTTCGACCGGATCACGGCCGCCGGCTACGACTTCTCGGTCGCGGCAGAGAACATCGCGGCCGGTCAGCGGGCCCCGGCAGCCGTGGTCGCCGACTGGATGGCCAGCCCGGAGCACCGGGCGAACATCGTGCACTGCGAGCTCACCCAGATCGGGGTCGGGTACGCGACCGGTGGTGACTACGGCACCTACTGGGTCGAGAACTTCGGCACCGGTGCATGAGCGCGCTGGGCAGCACCACACATGCGGCACACGCTGGCGATTCTGCTCGTTCGGGAGCAGCTGGGCGGGGAGGTTCGCACTCCACGAACGCTGCCGGACCTCCGTCTCCGAGTGCCCGCTAGCCTGGTAGCCCGGTTTGGCGAGTCGCAAGAGTGAACGATTTTGGTCGTTGCAACGACCAAAATTCTTCTTTCTTGCGGGTGGCCAGGCGACCTCGCGCCATTTTGCCCCTTTTGAGGTGAACTATCGGTGCTGCGCGGCGGTGCGGGATACTGGATGGGTGGCTGTGCGGGTGGGGTTCGCATCCCATCGGCATGGCTCCGCCAAGCCCATGCCGGTGGCCCGGTATCCGCCGCGTCCCAGGACTCCGCCACAGGCTCTCCGGCTCCGGCGACCACGAATCTCAGATCCTGGCAGCGGCAGCGGCAGCGGCAGCGGCAGCGGCAGCGGTGGCTGTGGCGGCGGCAGCGGCGGCAGCGGCGGCAGCACGGACGGGGCGGCAAGTCCGCTCGCACCCGCCACCTTTGTGGACGTCCCATCTGTCCGGCGGCGGGCTGTCGGACGTACCGGGTACGATCTCTCGCCACCGACCCAAGGTCGGGCGGATCTCGTCCGGCGAGGTCGGCACCAGTAGATCACGTATTCTCTGGTCCAAAACGGACCGGTGTGTCGGATTCCGGCCGTCGGCACGCGCGGAGCGCGGACCAGCCGAGCGGATCGGGCAGCGGGTGGGAGGGCGATTGGCTCGGTCGGTGGTCACCGGCGCGGCCGGATTCCTCGGTGGCGCTGTGGCGCAGGAGCTCCGCCAGCGGGGCGACGAGGTGGTCGCGCTCGACGTTCGGCGTGGGCCCGGTATCACGCAGGCCGATGTGACGACCGCCGGCGACTGGGAGAAGGCGCTCGACGGTGCGGACCTGCTCGTCCACGCCGCCGCGGTGGGCATGGGCGGGGTCGGCGAGCTCACGCCGGTGCGGGCGGGCCGGGTGACACCGCCGAGCCGTGTCACCACCGCGCAGATGCGCAAGGTGCTGCTCGGCGGCACCGCGACGGTGCTGGACGCCGCCCAGCGAGCCGGCGTGGGCCGGGTGATCCACCTGTCCTGCGTGAGCGCGCTGGGTGGCGACACGCCGATGCTCGCCGACGAGTCCGCGCCGGTGGGTCTCACCGGCGAGCCACGCGCGGACGCGATCGCCGCGGCCGAGCAGACGGCGAACGCCGCCGCGGCGCACGGAGCGCCCGTCACCGTGCTGCGGATCGCGGACGCCTACGGCCCCCGGGCCGGGCGTTGGACGCTGTGGCCGGTGCTGCTGATGCGCGCCGGGCGGTTCGTGCTCGTCGACGGCGGCGGAGGCCGGCTCAGCCCCGTCCATGTCGACGATGTGGTCGCGGCGGTGACGGCGGTGGCCGCCGCTCCCGTCGATGTGGTTGCCGGCCGGGTGCTCCATGTGACCGGTCCCGAGGCGACGACCGGCGCCGACTTCTTCGGCCGCTATGCGGCGCTGGCGGAGGTCAGGCCGCCGAGATCGGTCCCCGCACGGCTGTGCGAGGTCGTTGACGCGGTTGATCGGCTGCCCGGCCGGTCTCGGTCGGCGTCAGGCCGCCGCCCCGGGCTGCTACGCGGGCTCGGCGCCAAGCTCGTCGTGAACGTGGATCCGCGGGTCCGGGTGGATCTGGGCCCGCTGACCATCCAGGATCTGACCAGGACCGGAACTGTGTCCGGGCGCCGCATCGCCGAGCTCGTCGGCTGGGAGCCCCGGGTCGACCTCGACGAGGGGATGCGCCGGACCGGCGCCTGGCTGCGTGACCGGGGTTTGCTCGGCGTCACGGAGCCGGCGCGTCGTGGGTGAGGGCCCCACCCTCACCACAGCGCGGATGCGCGCACTTCCACTCACGGTCTGGAACGTCGGTTTCGTGGCCGAGGAACTCGCCCAGGCGATGGTTCTGGCCGCCCGAGGCCGGCCGGTGCGGCTTGCGGCCGGCGAGCTCTTCGGCGGTGCGCTCGACTCCGCCTCCGCGGCAGCGGATTCCGCGGCCACGGATCCGACCGGAATGCGCAGGGAGCTGAGGCGGCGAGTCAGCGCCGGCACCGGGATCTTCACCTGGGTGTTGCGCGGTCAGGACGGCGCGGCGCTGGGGCTGTTGGCCGCGGACACGCATCGTGCCCGCGCGGTGGTCGGCGTTCGGGTGAGCAACCCGTATCGGCGTGATGGTTTCGGTGGTGAGGCGGTCCAGGCGCTCGCGAGCTGGCTGGAATATCGGGGCCTGCTGGTCGGGAGCCGGATCGGGGTCGGCGACGTGGTCGGCAAGCGCCTGGCCCAGTCGACGGCTTTCGTGCCGACCGGAGTACTGCTCACCGAACGCCGGAGATTGTGGATTCGGCCGCCCCTGTGATCACTCGGGGTGGCTCCGCAGTGCGTCGGTTGTCCGCTCGATGATCTGTTACGCAACGTTAGCATTGGCGGAAATGTTGGGCTGCTGGTGCTGAAGTGTGGCCCCTCGTGTGGGCCGCCCGTGGTGGGGCTGGAGGCGACGGGAGGCGGAACGCCGCCGCCCGCGCAGTCCGGACCCGGCACCCCCCGAACGTGCCATTGGTGCTGGTCAAGGGCTTCCCCTTCACCTGGCAAGGGTGGTATTCGTGAAGACCCCTCAGGGGCGGGGTGTCGGCGATCCGACAAAGTTTCTTCGTGGTTTCGTGGACAGCCCGGCTCGGTCGGACACGCCGACGCCACGAGCCCCCTGTTCAGAACGTGACGTCCTGGGGCACCATAGGAGCTGATGTCGCCACCGGTAGTCGGTCGCCCAACGGCAGACCGGTCCGGTTGAGGCATCCGCGACGAGTGGGGCCGTCGTGGCTCGGAAGGGGAACTCGCACCTTCGCGTCACCTGCGTCTGGAGGTCTGCACGATGAGCGTGGATGCCCGTAGGGAGGTTCCGGCCGGAACCAGACCGAGCGAGGTCACGTACGACCACCTGATCATTCCTCCGCACTGGCGCCGGCCGGCGGGTTCGGCTCCCGGGGCACCCAACACGCTTTTCCCGCGTGGTGAGCAGACAACCGCGCCGCCGCCCGGTCCCGCTGTGACCGGCGCGTCGCCGATCAACCCGGTCACCGGGCCGATGACGGGGCCGTTGCTCGTCGGCACCACCGCGCGCGCGTTCGCCAAGCTGGACGATCTCGTGCGGCTCAGCGAGAACGATCGTGCGGTGATCGACGAACGGCGGGCCGAGGCGGAGCGGGCCCTGCGGTCGATCTTCCCGCCGCGTTGTGCCCTTCCGCTCGTGGGTGTGGCCACCATCGGTTCCGCCGGGCGCGACACGATGATCCGCCCGCTCGACGAGGTGGATATCTTCGTGGTCTTCAGTGCCGCGAACAGCGCCTGGAAGCGTTTCCGCTGGGATTCACGCGATCTTCTCGTCTGCGTCCGGAACGCGATCGGTGGCGACCGGGTGCAGACGATCGGCACCCGTGGGCAGGCCCTGCGCATCGTGTACGACGCCGCGCCCGACGTCCATCTGGTGCCTGCCTTCGACCATCCCCGTGCCGGCTACGTGATCCCGGACAGGGTCGGCGGCTGGTTGCCGACGCGCCCGGAGCGCCATGCCAGCTGGACGATGGACCTCGGGCCCCGGGTGATCTCAGCGGTCCGGTTGCTCAAGGCGTGGAACCGGGTCTGCGGGAGCCACCTGCGGTCGTTCCACATCGAGGCGCTCGCCGGGCAGGTGCTCGCCGGCCGTGGGCTCAACACCCGCCAGGGCCTCGCCGAGGTCTTCCGGTACATGGACGAGATCGGCCTCGCCGTCGGTGATCCGTCCGACATCCGGGGTGACCTCTCCAGCTACCTTCGTCGGGACGATCTCGACGACCTCGCGGTTTATGTTCGGCAGGCGCGTGACTTCTCGGCCCGCGCGGTCGCGGCCGAGCGGGCCGGCAGGCACGAGGAGGCTGTGAGCCTGTGGGGAACCATCTTCGGGCCGGAGTTCCCGACCTTCGGGTGACATCCCACCAGGCCTGCCGAGGCCCTGTTCGCTGTTGAGTCTTTTCCATCTCACAGCCGTCACCGAACGCCGCGAGTCCGAGTCGATGATGGAAAAGGCTCATGCTCCGGGCGTGGTCTGCTCCGGCCCGAGCCGGGAGCGTTCCGCCTGTTCGGCGACAAGCTGGCACGCCTCCCGCGCGTCCCGTAGACGTGCCTGGATTCGCACCGGCCCGCCGGTGGAGTCCAGGTGGACGTCCGCGAGGCCCAGCAGGCGGGGCAGCGGTCGCGCGACCAGCTGAATGCTCTGAACCTTGTTGTGCGGGATGATGTCGGTCCGTTGCCAGAGGCGTCCGGAGCGAGTGACGAAAACCTGGTCGTCGTGGCCGCAACGGAGCTGGCGCCAGCGGAACGGAGCCAGCAGCCGAGCACGGCCCGGTGGCGGCAGCAGCTGGACGTCTGTCAGGTTCACACCGGGCAGCAGGCGTTCGACCAGCATCACGGCCTGGGCCCGGGGCGCCACCGGCAACAAGGTGCTTCGCGCGTCGCCAGCCACGTTTACCTGGACCTCCACCCAGTCCGGCCAGCGCCACAGCGGTGAGCTGTGCAGCCGGATCGCCTGCACCCGACCATGCGGAACGGTGTGGTGAGCGCGATCGAGCAGGCCGCCTCGAATACGCAGACCGTCCGGCGATTCCGACACGGTGAACAGGTAGCCGCTCGCGAAACGACGGAAGGACGTACGCCAGACACCGACGAGCGCGGGTGTGACCGCGACGAAGCCGGCGAGGGTTCCCGTGAACAGCGCCGGCGTGACAAGCAGTACGGCGGCGGCGAGGGCCAGCCACGGTCCGGGGGAAAGCGCGATGGACGCGGCCAACCGCCGCGGCGGGACGATGGTGAGCGGGCGTTCGGGCGCCTCGCCCGCTTCGGGGGCGATTCCGGCGGCGCGGGCGAGCAGCTCGGCCCGTAGTGTCCTCGCCCGGTCCAGCGACAGGTAGCTCAGGCTGGTGACCGACTCCTCGTCTCCGTCGTGCGCGCCACCGAGATCGAGCCGCAGCGCGGCGAGCCCGGTCGCGCGGGCGATCAACGACTGGGTGATCTCCACCGACTGGATGCGGTCGAGACGCACGTCGCGGAAACGTTTGACGAGAAGGCCGGTTTCCAGCCGGATGCTGTCGGCCCCGACCCGGAAGCGGGTGAACCGCCAGGCGCAGTATCCGTAGGCGGCGGCCGAGGGAAGCAGGACCGCGAGAGTGGTCAGCACGCCATGCGTGCTCAGTTCGTCGGCGAAGTTCCTCAGCACGCTCGCCGCGACGGCCGCGACCAACAGCCAGCCCCGCAGGAGCGGTGTCAGGGGGTGGAGGTGCTGATATCCATCACCCTGGCCGGTGTCCTGGCCGGTGGGGTGGTCCGAACCTGCTGTGGTCAAAGCCCGGCTGCCCGGGAGCGGCCGCGCGCGGCCAGGGAGTCCCGTAGCCTCGCGGCCTCGCTCGGCCCCAGCCCGGGGATGACCGCGTCCGTCGTGGCTGCGGCGGTGTGCAGGCGTACCTGGGCCACCCCGAACCGCCGGGAAAGCGGGCCGGAGGTGACATCCACCAGCTGCATCCGGCCGTAGGGGACCACGACCAGCCTGCGGACCAGCACGCCGTGCTGGATGAGCAGGTCGTCGTCGCGTTCGGCGTAGCGCCAGGCCGCCCACGCCCGGCCGATGGACCGCCAGGCCAGGGCGGCCGCCGTAAGCGGGACGAACCCGACGAGAAGGCCCGGAAAACCCAGGAGGCCGCCACCGGCGAGCGCGGCGAAAACGCTGAGCGGGAGCGCGACGGCGGCGAGCAGCAGGCGGCGTAGCCGCCGGAGCTGGGGTGACAGTCCAGACCAGCATTCCGGTGGAACCCGCCAGATGTCCGCCATCGCTGCGCTGTCCGGGGCAGGGCGCGCAGCGGTGTGCATGTGGCAACCATAAGGTCTGCACCCCGGCCTTCCTGCTCATTTTCGCAGTGGTAGTCACCGTGTGGCCGGCATTGACCAATCTGACTACGGATTGGTCGGAACGAAACCTGCGCGTGTGGTCTGTTTGTGTGCGTTCAGTAAGCCTTTTCCATCTCACGGTGCACGGTCGAGGACGCCGCAGGTCCGAGTCGAGGGCGCGGTCCGAGTCGGCACGGAAACCAGGCTCAGTCGTCTCGGCCGGTCCTCGCCGGCGCCCCGTCCTGGGAACGCGGGTGGCCGTGCTCGGGCGGCGCCGGGGCGTCGTGGTGACGGTGGTCGCCCTGAAGATGGTCGCTCTGGAGGTCGTCGCCTTGAACGTGCTCGCCCTGAAGGTCGTCGCTCTGGAGCTCACCGCCCTGGACGGTCTCGTGACGAGGGCTGTCGTGCGCAAGCAGGTGGACTTCGGTGAGCATGTCGTCCACAGCCACGGAGTCGGTGGGGGCCGGGTGGACGTCACCGGCCGCGCGGGGTACCGCGGCGAGGGCCGGGTGGCTCGGCCACCACACGGCGGGGCCCACGTCCAGGGCGAGCGCCGGCACCAGCACCGAGCGGACGACGAGCGTGTCGAGCAGTACCCCGAAAGACACCAGAAAGCCGACCGCGGCGAGCTGAACCAGAGGGAAGATCATAAGTACCGCGAAGGTGGCGGCGAGAACGACTCCTGCCGAGGTAATCACCCCGCCGGTTACCGCCAGTCCGCGGCGGACGCCCGCAGCGTGCCCGATCTGCCCCGCCTCTTCCCTCACCCGGGTCATCAGAAAGATGTTGTAGTCGACGCCGAGCGCCACCAGGAAGATGAAACCGACCAGCGGGAGCGCCGGGTCGATGCCGGGGAAATGGAAGAGGTAGCGGAAGGCCAAAGCGCTCGCGCCAAGAGCGGCGAAGAACGACAGCACAACCGTGGCCATGAGCAGGACCGGTGCCACGATCGCTCGCAGCAGCAGCCCGAGGATCAGCAGGACCACCAGGAGGACGACCGGGATGATCACGCCGCGGTCGCGTATCGCGGCGTCGCGCACGTCGAGGTTCACCGCGGTGTTCCCGCCGACCAGGGCGTCGGCGCCGGGTACCGCGTGGACCGCGGTGCGGAGAGCCTCCACGGAGTGGAACGAGTCGGTGCTGTCGGGCGGTGAGTCGAGCACCACCAGAAACTGCACCAGCTCGGACGTCCGACCGCTTTCAGTCGCTCCGACCACTCCGGGCGTCGCGCGGACCGCGGCGGCCACCTCGTCCGCGTGAGCGACGTTCGCGACGACGAACGTGGGCGCTGTGACGCCCGGGGGGAAGCTCTGCTCGGCGAGGTGCTGACCCTTGACGGATTCCACCTCGTTGCGGAAGGCCTGGTCCTGGCGTAGCACGCCGGGAAGCACGCTCATGCCGATGACCAGCGCGCCCAGGACAGCCGCCGTCGCCAGCCAGATGCGGCGCGGGTGCCGGGCGATCGCGGCGCCGGTCCTGGCCCAGAAACCGGTTCGCTCGATCTGTTCGATGTGCTCGGGCTTGCCCAGCTCCGGTACGAACGGCCAGAACAGACGCCGACCGCCGACCACCATCGCCGCCGGGAGCAGCGTCAGCATGGTCACCACCGCGACGAGGATCCCGAGCGCGCAGACCGGACCGAGCCCGCGGTGCGAGTTCAACGTGCCGAGCAGCAGACAGAGCATGCCGATGATCACAGTTCCGGCGGAGGCCAGAATCGCCGGCCCGGCTCGGTGCAGCGCTATCCGCATGGCGGCGGCGGGCTCGGCGTGTCTGGTCAGTTCCTCTCGATATCGCGCGATGAGCAGCAGCGCGTAGTCGGTGCCCGCACCGAAGACGAGTACCCGCAGCATGCCCGAGCTCTGGCCGTTGACCGTGAGATCGGCGTGCTTGGCCAGCAGGTAGATCAGGCCGGCGGCCATCTGGTCGGCGATACCGACCGAAAGCAACGGCACGATCCAGAGGAACGGGCTGCGATAGACCACGAGCAGAATCACAGCCACGATGGACGCAGTGACGAGCAGCAGCGCGTCCTCAATTTTCGAGAACACGTCGTAGGTGTCGGCAAGGAGGCCGGCCGGGCCCGTGACGGCGATGGTGAGGCCGGGGTTCTCCGTGGCGGTGTGCTCGGCGATCTCCCGCATCTTCTGGACGTTTGCGGTGAAGCGGTCGGCGTCCTTGTCCTGCGGCATCGGGACTGTGATCAGTGCTGCCCGCCGATCACCTGACGGAATGACCGCGGGTAGCTGGGTCGTCGCGAACCCCCGCAACTCCGTGCGCAGGGTGTCGGCGGCGGCCAGATCTTGGTCGGTCAGCGTGGTGTCACGGTGCAGAACGACCACCGCAGGTACGGAGTCCCCACCGGGAAGTTTTTTCTGCGCTTCCAGCAGACGGGTCGACTCGGCATCCTTGGGAAGGAATGCGGAGGCATTGTTGGTCTGTGCCTCGGTGAGCTTGAAGGCGAGCGGACTGATTGCTATGCCGGCCAGCAGCCAGCACGCGACGATCAGCCAGGGGAACAGCCGCGTTGAACGCGCGGCGGCGCGACGCGGCCGGATCATGCGGTGCCCTCTCCTTCGGTCTCCTCGCCGATGCTGCCAGCTCGGAGCGTCTCGCGCGCGTCGCGTTCGATGATCTGTCCGCGCGATCAGGGGGAAGTGGCGGCCGACTGTGACGGAATGTGTGCAGGTGATGGCCGGATGTGGTGGAGGGGTCGTAATTAGCTGACAATCTGCGCCCCGTCAAGGGCGGTACCGGGTTCCTGATCCGGCGGACTGCTGTCCCGACAACGACCCACCACATCGACCGACGGCGGCATTTTCTGCGGCATTGTGGAAGAAGGACGCCGTGGCCCGTCGCGGGGCGTGGTGAAATCTTCCGGCTCGACCATCAGAATTCGGGCCGCCGTTGTCAGGGGGTCTGACTGATGGTTGTGTGGGGCGCCGGTCGGCGACTGGCGGATTCCTTGCCCCTCGATGGCGCGGACACGGTTACGGGCCGCCGGGACTCCGCGGCGGGGCCATGGCGTCGTGGATCCGCGGCCCTCGCCCGTGGCGGTCTGGTGATTGCCGTCGCGGCATTGCTGGCGTCCTGCCAGGGCGGTGATCTCACCGCGTTCAATCCGCCGGGACCGCCTGGCGCCACCGGCACGCCACCTGCTGTCCCGGCGTCGCCCGCGTCCGCCGAGGTGCCGCTGGACGCCGAAGACTACGTCCTGATGGAAGGGGCAATCACAACTGGTTTCACGGCTTCTCCGCCCGACGCGGGGTCAAATTCGGAGGATATTTCGCTGGGTTCGGTCGGGCAGTGCCTCGGCATTTCGGACGATCATCTCGACGACTATCAGGACACCGCCGACGGTCCTAAGTTCACCAGCGAAGCCGACGCCATCGTGGCGATATCCTCAACCGCGTCGATCGTGTCCACCGAGACGGCTGCCGCCCATCTCGAGCTCCTCAACAATCCGCGGTTCGGCGAGTGCTTCGGCCAGGCGATCCAGCAGCAGTTCGACGCTGTCTCCGAGCCTGGAAGCGAGATCAAGGTCGTCGCGGTCGAGACGCCGCAGGCCCCCTCCGGGGCACGCGTGCTGCTGCGGATGAGCGTGAGTGTGAAGGCTGGCGGCGAAACGCTCGGACTCGTCCTGGACAGCCTCTTCCTCATCGAAGGACGGGTCGAGGTGATCGTGACCTACTCGAATGTCGACAACAACCCGGCGGATGTTCACCTGCAGCGGATCACGGACCAGATCGCCGGCAGGCTCCAGCTCCAGTAGGGAGGTGCCAGCCCGGCCGGCAGGCTCCAGCCGGGGCCAGCAGGCGCTGGCAGGCGCTGGCAGGCGCTGGCAGGCGCTGGCAGGGCTGGTGCGCGGGCCGGCCCGTTGGACACCGTCGATCAGCGTGACGCCCAGGCCGCCGCGATCTCGGCGGCCACCGCCACGTTGTTCCGCACGACAGCGATGTTGACCTCAAGGCTCGCACCGGCGGTCTCGGTGTGGAAGGTCTCCAGCAGGAACGGGGTGACGGCCTTGCCGCGCAGGCCGAGCTCGTCCGCCTGCTGCAGCGCGGTGCGCAGAACGTCGTCGTGGATGGCCTCGTCGAGAGCCTGACCTGCCGGCACCGGGTTCGCGACGACGATCGCGGACCTCAGGCCGAGGCGATCTCTGACCGCCATGGCCTCCGCCACCTGCGCGGCGCCATCCACCTGCCAGTCGAGCCGATGGCCGGTGGTGGGGAGGTAGAAGCCGGGAAAGTCCGAGGTGCGCCAGCCCAGCAACGTGACCCCGAACGTCTCGAGGCGTTCGATGGTCGCGTCGACGTCCAGGATGGATTTGACGCCCGCGGCTACGACGGTGATCGGTGTGGCGGCCAACGTCGGCAGGTCCGCGGACTCGTCGAAGGTCTCGGCCGCGCCCCGGTGCACGCCGCCGAGGCCGCCGGTGGCGAACACCCGGATTCCCACCCGGGCGGCCAGCACGGAGGTGGCCGCGACCGTCGTGGCGCAGGTGAGACCCAGCGCCGCGGCGGCCGGCAGATCGCGTACGGATGCCTTTGCGACTCCGGGGTCGCCGGCGATACGCCCGAGCGTGTCGTCATCCAGCCCCACGGTGGGCACGCCGTCGATCACGGCCACCGTGGCGGGGGTGATGCCACGGTCGCGCAGCATCGCTTCCAGCTCCACCGCTACGGCCCGGTTGCGGGGGCGCGGCAGCCCATGGGCGATCAGGGTGGACTCCAGCGCGACCACCGGCGAGCCGGCGGCCAGCGCGGCCTCGACCTCGACGGAAACCGACAGACCTGCAACCTCCCGCGCCACCCGTCGACCCTACGCGGAGGGGGCCGGAGGGACTGGCGCGGGAGGCCCGGTCAGATCAGATGGCTGGCGCGCCGACTGCGGGATGCACGGTCAGCGCCGACCGCTTCGGGTCGACGTCGACAACGACCTCGTTGCCGTCCCTGATCTCACCGGCGAGGATCTCGCGGGCGAGCTGGTCCCCGATCGAGGTCTGAACCAGCCGGCGCAGCGGCCGCGCCCCGTAGACCGGGTCGTAGCCAGCGTCGGCGAGCCAGCCCTTCGCGGCGTCGCTGACGGTGAGATCGATGCGGCGGTCGGCGAGCCGCCGCCGAAGCCTGTCGATCTGGATGTCGACGATCCGCGTGAGGTCCTCCCGCCCCAGCTGCTCGAAGACCAGGACGTCGTCGAGCCGGTTGAGGAACTCCGGCTTGAAGGCATCCCGCACGGCCACCATGACCGAATCCCGGCGCACCTGCGGAGGCAGCGTCGGGTCGGCGATGAAGGCCGATCCGAGGTTCGAGGTGAGGATCAGGATCGTGTTCCGGAAATCGACCGTGCGCCCCTGGCCGTCGGTCAGCCGCCCGTCGTCGAGGACGGCGAGCAGCACGTCGAAGACGTCCGGATGGGCCTTCTCGACCTCGTCGAGAAGGATCACGCTGTACGGGCGGCGTCGGATCGCCTCGGTGAGCTGACCGCCCGACTCGAAGCCGACATACCCCGGAGGAGCGCCGATCAGCCGTGCCACCGAGTGCTTCTCGGCGTACTCGCTCATGTCGATGCGCACGACCGCCCGCTCGTCGTCGAACAGGAAGTCAGCCACCGCCTTCGCCAGTTCGGTCTTGCCGACACCGGTCGGCCCGAGGAACAGGAACGAGCCGGTAGGCCGGTCCGGGTCGGCGATGCCGGCCCGTGCACGGCGGACCGCGTCCGACACGATGCGCACGGCGTCGTCCTGCCCGATCACCCGGCGGTGCAACTCCTCCTCCATCCGCAGGAGCTTGGCGGTCTCGCCCTCGAGCATGCGACCGGCGGGAATGCCCGTCCAGGAGGCGACGACCTCGGCGACATCGTCCGGACCGACCTCCTCGCTGAGCATCGCGCCGCCGGGGGAGTCGGAGCCGGCGAGCGCGTCCGTCGCCGCCGCGAGCCGCTTCTCCAACGTCGGGATGGTGCCGTAGCGCAGCTCGCCGGCCTTGGCGAGATCGAGGTCGCGCTCCGCCATCTCGGCCGCGCGGCGGGCGTTCTCCAGCTCTTCCTTGATCTTCTGGACCTCGGAGATCGAGTTCTTCTCGCGCTGCCAGCGCGCGGTCAGCGCGGAGAGCTCCTCGCGCTTCTCGGCGAGCTCCCGCTGCAGCCGCTCCCGCCGCTGCCGGGAGGCGTCGTCGTTCTCCTTCGACAGCGCCATGTCCTCGATCTCGAGCCGGCGCACCGCGCGCTCGAGCTCGTCGACCGCGACCGGCCGGCTGTCGATCTCCATCCGCAGCCGGGAGGCGGCCTCGTCGACCAGGTCGATCGCCTTGTCCGGCAGGAAGCGGGCCGTGACATAGCGGTCGGAGAGCGTGGCCGCGGCGACCAGCGCGGAGTCGGTGATCCGCACGCCGTGGTGGACCTCGTAGCGCTCCTTGAGCCCGCGCAGGATGCCGATGGTGTCCTCCACCGAGGGCTCCCCGACCATGACGGGCTGGAAACGACGCTCCAACGCCGGATCCTTCTCGATCCGGGACCGGTATTCGTCCAGCGTCGTCGCGCCGATCATGCGCAGCTCGCCGCGGGCCAGCATCGGCTTGAGCATGTTGCCCGCGTCCATCGCGCCTTCGGCCGCGCCGGCGCCCACGACGGTGTGCAACTCGTCGATGAAGGTGATGATCTGGCCTTCGGCCTCGCGGATCTCGGTGAGCACCGAGGTGAGCCGCTCCTCGAACTCGCCGCGCAGCTTCGAGCCGGCGACCATCGACCCCAGGTCGAGGGAGACGATCCGCCGGCCGCGCAGGGATTCGGGAACATCGCCGGCGGCGACCCGCAGGGCGAGCCCCTCGACGATCGCGGTCTTGCCGACGCCTGGCTCACCGATCAGGACGGGATTGTTCTTGGTGCGCCGGGAGAGCACCTGCACCACGCGGCGGATCTCGGTGTCTCGACCGATCACCGGGTCGAGCTTGCCCTCCCGCGCCCGCGCGGTGAGATCGATGGAGTACTTCTCCAGCGCGCGGTAGGCCCCCTCGGGATCACGGCTGGTCACGCGCCGGGCACCGCCGCGCACGCGGTCGAACGCGCCGCGCAGGGCATCCGCGGTGGCCCCCGTGTCGGCGAGGATGCGCGAGGCCTCGCCGCCTTCCTCGGCCAGCGCCACGACGAGGTGCTCGACCGAGATGTACTCGTCGCCCATCCGCGCGGCCTGCCGCTCGGCGTTGTTGAGCACGGCGACGAGCTGGCGCGAGAGCTGAGGCGGCGCGACGTTGGCCCCGGCCGCTCGTGGGAGCCGGCCGACCGCGGCTTCTGCGCGCGAGCGGACCGCCGCCGCGTCGGCGCCCACGGCGTCGAGCAGTGCGGCGCCGACACCGTCATGCGCTTCCAGCAGCGCGGTCAGCAGGTGCAGTGGGTCGACGAGCGGGGATCCGTCGCCGGTGGCACGGCTGATCGCGGAGGACAGCGCCTCCTGCGAGCGGGCGGTGAGACGGTCAGCGTTCATGGCGATCCCAGTGTCTCGGAGCGATCCGGTGTCAGGCGGCTCCGGTGGTGCCGGACCCGCGTGATTGGTCCTGTGTCGGCGGGGTCGGTCGACTCCGCTCTTCTCCGGTAATGACACTCAGCATACCTGAGTCATTCCCACTCAACTCTTAACTGCTGGTGGTGCTGCTGCTGTGTCGGTGGCCGGACGTCGGTGTCGGCAGCGGTGGCGATGCTGGTGGTGCTGGTGGCCGGACGTCAGCGGCGGTGGCCGGGACGCCAGACCACTACCGCACCGCGTTCGATGGGAACGAGGTCACGTCGATGGCTCGCGTGCGCCTCGGCGACCCGTCGGTCGGCCTCGACACGGGCCGCGGCGAGCTCTTCGGCGAGCTGGCGAACCTGGGCCTGCAGCGCGACGACCTGCGCTCCGAGATGGAGGATCTGCCGGATGCCCTCCAGGTTGACGCCCTCCTCCTGGGAGAGTCGCTGTACCTCGCGGAGCAGGGCGACATCGCGGGCGGAGTAGCGCCGACCACGACCTGCGGTGCGCCCTGGCGTCACCAGGCCGAGCCGGTCATAGGACCGCAGCGTCTGCGGATGCATGCCGGCGAGCTGCGCCGCGATGGAGATCACATAGACCGGCGCGTCATCGTCGTGGGCAGGGCCGGCAGTGGGACCGGGGGGCTGGTAATAACCGGTGCCCTGTCCGTCCCCGGGATGCGGGGGAGCCTGCGGCCTGCCGGCGGCCTGGCCGCCAGATGGCATGCCGGTACCCGATCGGGATCGGTCACTGGACCCGCGCGCCGCCTGGGGCGGATCGGACGTACGGTTCGGGCGCGCGTTCATGACCGGCCCTCCATCTGGGCTATCAGGGCTTCACGGGGATCCTCGGGATGTGCCCGCGCGAACTCCTGGAGCGCGGTGCGTGCCTTCGGGGAGAGCTCGGACGGTCGGGGAACCGTCACCTCGAGGGTCACGATGAGGTCGCCGTTCTCTCCGCCGGGGCGGGGCACACCACGACCGCGGGCACGCAGCCGCCGGCCGCTCGACGTCCCGGGCGGCACCTTCACGGTCAACGGTGTCCCGTCGATGGTGGGCACCTTCACCGAGGCGCCGAGCGCGGCCTCGGTGATCGTCACCGGCAGGATGATGGTCAGGTTGTGACCCTCCCGCCCGAAGACCGGGTGGCTCTGGACATGCACGGTGACCTCAAGATCACCTGCTGCTCCGCCGCGCTCCCCCGGGGAGCCGCGTCCACGCACGCGCAGACGCTGGCCGTTACTGACTCCCGCCGGAATCCGGATCCGCTGCTCGCGTTCGCGGCGGCCGGTTCCGTGGCAGTCCGGGCACGGGTGGTCGATGAGACTGCCCTTGCCCAGGCAGTCCCGACACGGCTCGGAGAGCGCGAAACCGCCCTGGGAGCGGGAGATCACACCGAGACCTCGGCAGACCGGGCAGGTCCGCGGCGTGGTTCCCGGCCTCGCGGCGGTTCCACCGCAGGTCGTACAGGTCGCAGCCCCCGGCAGCCGCACCGTTGCCTCGAGACCGGTCAGCGACTTCTCGAACGAGATGGTCACCTCGGCCGCGATGTCGGCGCCACGGCGGGGGGCCCGGCCGGGGGCTGACCGCTGGAAGAGATTGTCGAAGATCCCGCCGAGGCCACCCCCGCCGCTGCCGTTCAGGAGATCATCGAGATTGATCCCGGAGGTCGGCCCGTAGCCGCCCGGGGCACCGAACCCGCCCATGCCACCGCGCCCGCCGCCCGCGCCCGGGTAGGCCCCGGAAGCGAACAACGCGCGCGCCTCGTCGTACTCACGACGCCGGGTCTCGTCAGAGAGGACGTCGTAGGCTTCGGAGACCTCCTTGAACCGCGCCTCGGCCTTGAGATCCCCGGGGTTCTTGTCCGGGTGCAGCTCGCGGGCAAGCTTGCGGTACGCCTTTTTGATGTCGGCCGCGGACGCGTCCTTGGGGACACCGAGAGCGGCGTAGTAGTCCTTCTCGACCATGTCGCGAACACTCACGGCGCCCCTCCTTCCGTCTTGATCGAGCCCGGCACGCGGGCGTCGGAAGCGTCCGGGCGTGCGGAGCCACCCGGCCGCCGGTCAGGTCGGAGCGGGCCGACCCGCCCGACGCGAGGCGTCGGGCGGGAGGCACGCGAGCGGTCGATCGGCATGCTTCTAGTAGGCCATCTCTTCAGTCGGCGCTGACGGTCGGGCCCCCGCGGTCCGGCCCGGGAATGCTGCCGGTGTCGTCCGGCACGGAAGCGTGCTCCCTCCCGGGAGACGCGCCGGGCACCGGCTGACCCTCGTCCGCACGTGTCCCGATGGGCCCGGTATCGCCGGCCTGGACCGATCCGCCCTCATACCCGCTCCCGTCGACGTCCGCGCCGGCGGCGCCGCCCTCGTCGGATGGCTCGGCGACCGCTACCTGCGCGGCCCGCAGCACCGTGTTTCCGCGCCGATAGCCCGCGCGGAAGATCTCAACGCAGGTCGTCTCGGAAACGTCCGACCGGTAGGAGTGCAGCAGAGCGTGGTGCAGGTGTGGGTCGAATGCCTCGCCCGGGGTTCCGAAGCGCTCCAGGCCGGTCGACTCCAGCGCCGCTTCCAGGGACTCGGCGATGGCCTTGAACGGGCCTTCGAGATCGCCGTGGTCCCGCGCGCGACCGATGTCGTCGAGAACCCCGAGCAGGGCGGTCAGCAGCTTGGAGACCGCCTGGTCGCCGGCCGCCTCACGCTCCCGGGTCGCCCGGCGCCGGTAGTTGTCGAACTCGGCCTTCAGCCGCTGCAGGTCGGCCGTCCGCTCGCCGAGCTGCTCGTGCAGCGAAGCGACCAGCTCGGTGTCACCGACGCCGACGCCAGGGACACCGGCCGAGGCCGGGCCGGCAGGCTCGGCGCCAGCGGCGGCCTGGCCGGCCCCGGCGCGGACCTGGCCCGTCTCCGGATCGATGCGGCGCCTGTCCTTGACGATGGGCTCCTCCGGGCCGCCGTCCCCGCCGGCCCGGCTGTGGTCCAGCCGGTGCTCGTCGTGGGAAGGGGTCACTTCGGGTCCTCCTCGTCGACGATCTCGGCGTCAACCACGTCGTCGTCGGTCTGGCCCGCGCCCGGAGCACCCGGGCCGGCCTGCGCACTGGCGGCCTGGGCGTACATCGATTCGCCCATGGCCTGGCTGGCCTTGGTGAGCTCGTCCGCCGCCTCGCGGATGGCGGCGATGTCGGTCCCGGCGACCGCCCCGCGCAGCGTGCCGAGCTTCTCCTCGACGTCGGACTTCACGGTAGCGTCGATCTTGTCGCCGTTCTCGGCCAGGAAGCGCTCCGTGGAGTACACCAGCGACTCGGCCCGGTTACGGGTCTCGGCCTCCTCGCGGCGCTGACGGTCCTCCTCCGCGTACTGCTCCGCGTCCTGCACCATGCGGTTGATGTCGTCCTTCGGCAGCGCCGAGCCGCCGGTGATCGTCATCGACTGCTCCTTGCCCGTGCCCAGGTCCTTCGCGGACACGTGCACGATGCCGTTGGCGTCGATGTCGAAGGTGACCTCGATCTGCGGCATGCCACGGGGCGCCGGCGGCAGGCCGGTCAGCTCGAACATGCCCAGCTTCTTGTTGTAGGCGGCCATCTCACGCTCGCCCTGGAAGACCTGGATCTGCACGGAGGGCTGACTGTCCTCGGCGGTGGTGAAGATCTCCGAGCGCTTGGTCGGGATCGTGGTGTTCCGCTCGATCAGCTTGGTCATGATGCCGCCCTTGGTCTCGATGCCGAGGGACAGCGGGGTGACGTCGAGCAGCAGGACGTCCTTGACCTCGCCCTTGAGGACACCGGCCTGCAGGGACGCGCCGACGGCGACGACCTCGTCGGCGTTGACGCCCTTGTTCGGCTCCTTGCCGCCGGTCAGGTCACGGACGAGGTCCACGACGGCGGGCATCCGGGTGGAACCGCCGACGAGCACCACGTGGTCCACATCGCTGATCTTGATGCGAGCGTCCTTGACCGCCTGCTGGAACGGGCCCTTGAGGCGGTCGACGAGGTCCTGCGTCATCCGCTGGAACTCCGCGCGGGTCAGCGAGACGTCCAGGTGCAGCGGGCCTTCGGCCGAGGCGGTGATGTACGGCAGGTTGATCGAGGTCTGCGTCGACTGCGAGAGGTTGATCTTGGCCTTCTCGGCCTCCTCGCGCAGGCGCTGCAGCGCCATCTTGTCCTTGCCGAGGTCGACGCCGTGCTGGTCGTTGAAGGTCTTGATGAGGTGATCGGTGATCCGCTGGTCCCAGTCGTCACCGCCGAGCTGGGTGTCACCGGAGGTCGACTTGACCTCGACCACACCGTCGCCGATCTCCAGCAGGGAGACGTCGAACGTACCGCCACCCAGGTCGAAGACCAGGATGGTCTGCTCCTTCTCGCCCTTGTCCAGGCCGTAGGCGAGGGCGGCGGCGGTCGGCTCGTTGACGATGCGCAGGACGTTGAGACCCGCGATGGTGCCGGCCTCCGTGGTCGTCTGGCGCTGCGCGTCGTCAAAGTAGGCCGGGACGGTGATGACCGCGTCGGACACCGGCTCGCCCAGGTAGGCCTCGGCGTCCCGCTTGAGCTTCTGCAGGATGCGGGCGCTGATCTCCTGGGGGGTGAACTCCTTGGAGTCCACCTTCATCTTCCAGTCTGTGCCCATGTGGCGCTTGACCGACCGGATGGTCCGTTCCACGTTCGTCACGGCCTGCCGCTTGGCGACCTCGCCGACGAGCACCTCGCCGTTCTTCGCGAAGGCCACGACAGACGGAGTCGTCCGGGAGCCCTCGGCGTTGGCGATCACCGTGGGCTCTCCACCCTCGAGCACGCTCACGACGGAGTTCGTGGTGCCGAGGTCGATACCGACCGCTCGTGCCATGTCTGTATGCCTCTCGATCATGCAGGCCCGCCTGGTGGAGACCGGCGGGACGCTCTTGTTGGTGTGAGCCCCGGACCCGGCTCCAGCGCCGAGGCACGGGGTGCGTGCGACTGCGTGGTGCCTGGCCCTACGGGCTCGCCGCACGCTCCTCGCGTCGGAGTCAAGCGCCCGGATTCGACTTGAGTATGGTCCGCTCAGGATGAACGAACCTAGGATAGCCCGACGAACCTGAGTCTTGTCCACTCAATTTTTCTCCGCCTGCCTGACTGTCGCGACGGGACGCCCCAAGGGTGACCATACGTGACTTTGGCATCGCTTTAAGACACTTGTGGGTTGCCTGGATGGACGGCCGCAGTCTGGACCGCGCCGCGGACAGTTTCCGGCCCGCGGGGCCGGTGCTCGTTGGGGGCCGGAATCCTCAGATCCGCGAGGTCCGGTTTCGGGCGGCCGCCCCTGCCTTTGTCGCTGAGCAAGAAGTGAGGATCTTGGCTGCTGGAACAACCGAAGCCCTCACTTCTTGCTGATCGTCAAGCGACTCGGTGTCCCTGTTTGCACCTACTGGGGCGAACTGTGCTGGCGCAGCGCGGCGGCGCGGGATCCCCGGTCGGTCGCCGCGTGACGGGTGGGGACGGACCGCCAGGTCAATATCGGTGGGCCGGATCTGCCACGCGGGATGCGGGAGTGGCGCGAGGCGGCCGTCGTCGACGATGAGTGCGGCTCGCGGCTCGCGGCGGCCGCAGACGCCGCGCGGACAAACGGACCACAGACGCTCATGAGGCGGTGCGGACGCGCGGAGCGGCTGGTGCGCAGCACACCGCTACGCCGCGTCCAGAGCCACCGCAGGCCTCAGACAGCCTGGGTTAGGTGACGCCGGGAAACCTGAGGGCCTGGCCGAGCCCGGATTTACGGCCTGGCGCCCGGCTCCCCAGGGAGGCCATCCGTGCTGTCCCCGCCATCGAGTGCACCCGGCGACGCCTGCTGGTCGGTGCCGGCCTGAGCAGGGCCCGCCGCGCCGCCCTTCGAGAGCAGCGGTCGGCCCTGCGCGGCTTTGGAGTCGCCGGCGCGCTCCGGCTGTACCGACGCCAGGATGCGGCGCCCTCGCCTGGCCCCCGGGCGGACCGCGGGGGCGTTCGGAGCCAGCGGCGCGAGCCCGGAGCCGGTGCTGCCCGGCGGCACCACCGAGTCTGTCGTGGCGCCGGTGCCGAACCCGGCCGTGGGCTCGTCGGAGCCGGAGCGGGCCCTGCGCAGGCCGCGGCGTTCGACGAGATCCGCCTGCCGGCCCAGATCTGCTTCGATCTGCGCGAGGCGGTCAAGCATCCCGGAAGCATCGCCGCCGTTTTCCTGGATGGTGCGCAGGGCGTCCATCAGGGTGAGCCACTGGTCCCGATCGACGACGATTTCCTCGGCGAGCCGGTTCGACGAGTACGGCGGGAACAGCCGCTGGGCGGCGGCCACCACCTGCTGTACCTGCCCGGGGTTGAGGCGCCCAGGCTTGTGCCGAATGTAGTCGACCACGTCCTTGACGTTCAGGACGGTTACTCCTTCGAGAGCACCGTCCTTCCACAGGACGCTCGCCTCGACCATCACCAGGATCGGGTAGGTGGGGAACTTCAGCATCGGGAGCGCGGCCCGGATCTGGTTGCGCACCTCGCCGCCCAGCCACGCGGTCTTGTCGATCGCCGGCTTGAGGGATTCCCCGTCCACCACCGCGCCGCCCTTGGTGTAGCGGACGACGCCCTTGTTGGTGTCACTGCCGAGGATCATCACCCCGCCGGGGCCGACCAGCAGGTGGCCGATGGTGGCCTCCGAGTACGGCACCGCCCGGTCGTGAAGGATGACGTACCCGCGCCGGCGCAGCCGGGAGATCGCGTGTGCGGTCTTCCGCTCGGCCTCGGCCGCCTCGCGCAGTGTTTCGACGTCCGGTGACGCACCGAAGGCGGCCAGGGCCATGCCACCGGGCCAGATCACAAGGAGGGCCACGAACACGGTGACCCCGAGGCTGGGCAGGCCCAGCCCGAAGCCGATGACCAGGCCGAGGCCGAGGCCGACGATCGCGGCGCGGATGGCCGCCCGAGGAACGTCACGCGCGATGCGGTCACGTCTGACCATCGCCTGGTTCTCCCGCGCACGGAGATACTCAGTGTGCTGAGAAAAGCCAGGACGCCCGGCCCGACCTGTCGTCGGCCTGGTGCTTGTCACCATCGTGCCCACCATGGATCGCAGGGTCGTCAACGTCGTCGGGACCCGCCCCCAGGAGCGCACCGGGTGCCCTGGTGGCGGCGCTGCTGCCAGCGCGCAGCGTCATGCGCCCCCGACCAGCGCGCGGACGAGCCGCCACGGTCCGGACCAGGACACTGACCCATGGTGGGGCGGGACCCGCGGTCATCTCAAGAGTTGACATCAACCCGCGCGATGATCCATGAGTTGTGGGTCGGTGGCTGGCTGGTCGTTGCGGGCCGCAGCGTCAGGTCGTCTGGCCCGACCTGGAAGTAGTGGTCCTGGTCGTGGCTCTTGGTGTGGCGGGTCGGGAACGGACAGTGCGGAGCGTTGTGGTTCTGGCGATTGTCTG
This sequence comes from Parafrankia irregularis, assembly GCF_001536285.1. NCBI lineage: Bacteria > Bacillati > Actinomycetota > Actinomycetes > Frankiales > Frankiaceae > Parafrankia > Parafrankia irregularis. The sequence goes on from NZ_FAOZ01000014.1 coordinate 164,855, forward strand.
CCACTCAAAGTAGCAGGCTCTCCTGCGTCTCGGGCAAGATCGGCCCAATAGGTGCCCGATCCCGCGACGCTCGGACCACGTCGTGGCAGGGTCGGGGGCGGCGGGTATCACGAGGTCGGGAGTCGCCCTGGTGGCTCGACCTCTCCGGGGTGCGGTGGGTGAATGGAGATGCGATGGAGCGCCGCCGGTGATCTGAACGTGTCCCTGGTCACTCCGCTGGTCACCGGTCGTGAGGTCCCGGCGAGGCTTGCTTTCCGGAGCGCGGCCGGCGGCCGAGGTGCAGTGTGCGATGGTCGCGCAGGGCTCCGGAGTCGTGGCCGTCGGTGGTGTGGCTGTCGGGATCGACAAGTTACTGGCCGGTAGGAGTAGGCTCGCCGCGTCGTCGGGCAGCACCCGGGCAGCCCCAGACAGAGGTGGATAGCACAGCAGATGGAGGACCTGTGAGAATCGCGATCGGTCTAGCGATCACGCTGATCGCTCTCGCGGTGGCCGGCCGCCGCGTCTTCTGGCTGACCAGACTGATCAGGTCTGGCCAGCCCGCAGAGGGCCGGCTCGATGATCTGCCGACCAGGATCTGGACGGAGATCAGCGAGGTAGGAGGCCAGCGCAAGCTGCTGAAGTGGTCCGTACCCGGCCTGGCGCACTTCTTCACCTTCTGGGGATTCACCATCCTCGGGTTGACGATCGTCGAGGCCTACGGGGCCCTGTTCGACCACGACTTCCACATCCCGCTGTTCGGCGACTGGGCGATCATCGGGTTCCTGGAGGACTTCTTCGCGGTCGCCGTCCTCGCGGGCCTGCTCACGTTCACCATCATCCGGCTGCGTAACGCCCCCGCCCGGCTGGACCGCAAGTCCCGCTTCTACGGGTCCCACATCGGCCCGGCCTGGGTCATCCTCGGCATGATCACCCTGGTCATCGTGACCCTGCTGATCACGCGTGGCGCCCAGTTCAACGCCGGCACCCACCCGCAGGGTGACACCAAGTGGGCGTTCGCCTCCTGGCTGGTCAGCGAGCCGCTCAGCGCGTTCTCGGTGCACACCAACGAGGACATCGAGACGGCGTTCCTGCTGCTCAACATCGCGATCATCATGGGCTTCCTGGTGCTCGTGGTCTACTCCAAGCACCTGCACATCGGGCTTGCGCCGATCAACGTCATCCTCAAGCGCGAGCCGGTTGCCCTGGGCCCGCTGGGCACGACCCCCGACATCGAGAAGCTGATGGAGGAGGACGAGCCCGTCGTCGGTGTGGGCAAGGTCGAGGACTTCTCCTGGAAGGCCATGCTCGACTTCGCCACCTGCACCGAGTGCGGGCGGTGCCAGAGCCAGTGCCCGGCCTGGAACACCGGCAAGCCGCTGTCGCCCAAGCTTCTGATCATGGACCTCCGGGACCATCTGTTCGCCAAGGCCCCGTACCTGCTCGCGCCCAAGAAGGAAGAGGGCGAGGAGGCCACCGCAGAGGCCACCGCGGCCGCCGAGGAGACCTCCAAGAAGCACGTGCACCACGTGCCGGAGTCCGGCTTCGGTCGGGTGCCCGAGCCCGGCCAGCCGCAGGTCGACCGCCCGCTCGTCGGGACCGAGGAGGAGGGCGGGGTCATCGACCCCGACGTCCTGTGGTCGTGCACCAACTGCGGCGCCTGCGTGGAGCAGTGCCCGGTGGACATCGAGCACGTCGACCACATCGTCGACATGCGGCGTTACCAGGTCATGATCGAGTCGGCGTTCCCGTCCGAGGCCGGCGTGATGCTGCGCAACCTCGAGAACAACGGCAACCCGTGGGGCGTCTCGCCGCGGTCGCGCACCGAGTGGACCGAGGGCCTGCCCTTCGAGGTCCGCATCCTCGACGAGGGCGAGCAGATCCCGGACGAGGTCGAGTACCTCTACTGGGTCGGTTGCGCCGGTGCGATCGAGGACCGGGCCAAGAAGGTCGCCCGGTCGTTCGCCGAGCTGCTGCACACCGCCGGGGTCGAGTTCGCCGTCCTCGGCAGCCAGGAGTCGTGCACCGGTGACCCGGCCCGCCGCCTCGGCAACGAGTACCTGTACCAGGAGATGGCGAAGGCCAACATCGAGCTCCTGAACGAGACCGGCGTCAAGAAGATCGTCGCCACCTGCCCGCACTGCTTCAACAGCCTCGCGCGGGAGTACTCGGCACTCGGCGGCAACTTCGAGGTCGTCCACCACACCCAGCTGCTCGGCAAGCTCGTCGAGGAGCGCAGGCTCGTCCCGATCACCCCGATCGAGTCGTCGGTGACCTACCACGACCCGTGCTTCCTCGGCCGGCACAACAAGGTCTACACCCCGCCGCGGGAGATCCTGGAGGCCATCCCGGGCATCCGGGGGCAGGAGATGCACCGCTGCAAGGACCGTGGCTTCTGCTGCGGCGCCGGTGGCGCGCGGATGTGGATGGAAGAGAAGATCGGCAAGCGGGTCAACGTCGACCGCATGGAGGAGGCGCTCGGCCTCGACCCCGACGTGGTTTCGACCGCCTGCCCGTTCTGCATCGTCATGCTCTCCGACGCGGTGACCGAGAAGAAGCTGGCCGGCGAGGCAAAGGAGAGCGTCGAGGTTCTCGACGTCTCCCAGCTGCTGGCACGCTCCCTGGCCGCCCCGCCCACGCCGGCCGCCGCCGCGGCTCCGGCGGAAGGCGCATAACCCCGCGGGTGCCGCAGATGATCTGAACTGATCGGGCGGGGCGTGGCCAGTTGGCCACGCCCCGCCTGGCTTTTCCGCCGCCCCCGACGCGGGTCACGGTCCGACGAAGCTCCCGCGGAGGAGATCAGCCGACCCGCGTGGCGCCTGCGTTGACCGGTCGCGCCACACCCGGGCATGAAACGACGTACGCCGGGCAGCTGGTTGACGACCGGGAAAAACCGGTAGCCACAGCGACGACGGTGAGGAGCTCCTCCGCCCATGCCCCCCGAGCTGAGCGCGTTCCACGACGCAGTCAGTGCCATCAGCTATCCGATGGCCGTCGTGACGACCACCGTCAACGGCGAACGCAGCGGCTGCCTGGTCGGCTTCCACACGCAGTGCAGCATCGACCCGCCCCGCTATCTGGTCTGTGTCTCCCACACCAACCACACGTTCGGCCTGGCCCGGCACGCGCGGCACCTCGCCGTGCACCTGCTGGACATCACCGATCGCGCTCTGGCGGAGCTGTTTGGCGAGGAGACCGGAGACAAGGTCGACAAGTTCGCCCACTGCCGCTGGTTGGAAGGACCCTTCGGCCTGCCTGTCCTGGCCGACCCGCCGGCCTGGTTCGCCGGCCCTGTCCTGTCGGTGACGGAGGTCGGCGACCACTCCGCGTTCGTGATCGATCCTGCGGAGGGCACGACCCGCGGCCCCCTGCATCAGCTCGCCTTCCAGGACGTCCGCGGCATGCGCCCAGGCCACCCGGCCTGAACATCACCGCCACTGGCGCTCCGCACCACTCGTCTTGCCCGGCAGGCGTCTGCCCGTCAAATCCGCACAGGAGCTGGTAGAAGCGCGGTACCTGAGGTCCGCCCGGTCACCCTGCCCAGTGACACGCTCCCGGAACGGCCCGTGAACAACAGAACCACCCCGAACGCCACAAGATCGCGGGGCCCCGGGGGGGGCTCCGCCCGCCGGCCAGCATGGAGGAACGACCTGTGTCAGACCCCGTCTGACACAGGTCCCCCAGAGTGGAGCGGGCGACGGGAATCGAACCCGCGTTGCAAGCTTGGGAAGCTCGTGTTCTGCCTCTGAACTACGCCCGCATGGTGCAACCGCATACTACTGGACGAGTGCGCCACATGCCGTACCGCCACCGCCGACTTTTCGTCGGGGCCGGGTCGCCGTTGTCGATTGCGGCGACGAGGACGGCCTGCGGGTCAGGCGCCTGTGAACGAGACTTACCGATCGTGCTACTCGGGTCGGTCCCCGGCGCTCGCGCGGGCGTTTTCGGCGCGTCGTGTCTCGGCTCGTCTCACCTCGGTTCCGTTCACCTGGTGCAGGAAGCGCAGCGGCTCACGGCCCGGGGGCTGCTGCGGCCGTGGCAGTTCCGGGGCGGGGGGGACGTCCAGCGTGCACGGCTGGCCGGGCGGGATCCGGACTTCCTGCCCGTGGTGGACGAGGGTCATCCCTTCGCCTTCGAGCACCGTGTAGGTGGCGGATGAGGCGACGACCTCGACTCTGAGATGGCGGGACCGTACCCGCAGGCCGAAGGAGAGCCGGGTGAGGCCTTCGGGCAGTCTGGGCGCGAAGGAGAGCAGCCGGCCCGTGTCGCGCAGCCCGCCGAAGCCTTCGACGAGTGCGATCCAGCTGCCGGCGAGGGAGGCCACGTGCAGCCCGTCGCCGGTGTTGTGCTCGATGTCCTTCAGATCCATGAAGGCGGCTTCGCGAAGGTAGTCGTGGGCGAGTGACAGGTGCCCGCATTCGGCGGCCATCACCGCCTGACAGCAGGCGGAGAGCGACGAGTCCCGGACGGTGAGCGCCTCGTAGTAGGCGAAGTTGCGTACCTTCTGCTCGGCGGTGAAGGCATCGCTGCGTCGCTGCATGGCGAGCACCAGGTCGGCCTGTTTCACGACCTGCTTGCGGTAGAGGTCGAAGTACGGGAAGTGCAGCAGCAGGGGGTACTGCTCGGGCCTGGTGCTGTCGAAATCCCACACCTGGTGATGGGTGAACCCGTCTGACTGCGGATGGACCTCGAGATGTGCGTCGTAGGGGATGTACATGTCGTCGGCGGCATCCCGCCAGTTGGCGGCGGTCTCCGCGTCGACACCGAGGGCGCGTGCGCGCTCGGGGTGGCGCTGGACGGCGTCGGCCGCGCCGATGAGGTTTCGTTGGGCCATGAGGTTGGTGTAGACGTTGTTGTCGGCGAGCGCGGAGTACTCGTCCGGTCCGGTCACACCGTCGATGCGGAATTTCCCGGACAGGTCGTGATGCCCGATGGAGCGCCACAGCCGGGCCGTCTCGATCAGGATCTCGAGGCCGACCTCCACCTCGAAATCAGTGTCCTCCGTCACCCACACATATCTGATGACGGCGTCGGCGATGTCGGCGTTCACGTGGTACGCGGCGGTGCCGGCGGGCCAGTAGCCGGAGCATTCCTCGCCGTGGATGGTTCGCCAGGGAAACGCGGCTCCGTCCAGGTTGAGCAGCTGCGCGCGCTCACGGGCCATCGGGAGGATGGAGTGGCGCCAGCGCAGCGCGTCGGCGGCGGCCGCCGGTGCCGTGTAGGTCAGTACGGGCAGCACGTAGCTCTCGGTGTCCCAGAAGGCGTGACCGTCGTAGCCCGGGCCGGTGAGCCCCTTCGCGGGGATCGCCCGCCGTTCGGCTCGCGCGCCGGCCTGCAGCACGTGGAACAGTGCGAAGCGGACGGCCTGTTGAACCTCGGCGTCCCCGTCGACCTCGACGTCCGCACACCGCCAGAACTCGCCGAGGTACTCCCGTTGCTCGTCGACCAGCCCGCTCCACCCGGTCTGGCGCGCAGCGACCAGTGCGGCGACGGCCTGGTCGCGAAGCGCGGGCAGGGAGCGCTGCTCGGACCAGCCGTAGGCGAGGAACTTGACCATCCGGAGCGTCTCGCCGGCGGCCAGGACGGCTGTCGCGGTGACCCGCCCGGCATCGGGCTCGCTTTCCGAGCTCACCCCGAGCGAGCGGGGACCGTCGAAAATGTGGTCCATCGCCGCGGCTACCCGGATGTCGCTGTGCCGGGTGCAATGGACGAGCTCCACCATGGAACCTCGGGCCCGGTGCCGTTCCGAGACGAGTGGTGATTCCAGCACCGCGGCCGCGCGTGGATCGCCTCGGCGCATCGGAAGCTGCTCGTTGGCGACCAGTTCGGACTGGATGACGACCCGCGCGGAATCATCCACCGGCTCGATCTCGTAGTAGATCGCGGCGACGGACCGCTGGGTGAAGGAAACCATCCGCCGGGAGCGGATCCTGATGCGCTGACCGGCCGGGGAGACCCAGTCGGCCTCCCTGGAGAGGACACCTTCGCGGAAGTCGATGCTTCTGGTATGGGTCAGGAGGTCCCCGTATCGCACATCGAACGGCTCGTCGTCGACCAGCAGACGAATGATCTTTCCGTTGGTGACGTTGATGACCGTCTGGCCGGACTCGGGATATCCGTACCCCGCCTCGGCGTAGGGCAGTGGCCTCAGTTCGTGGACGGAGTTGAGATAGGTGCCGGGAAGCCCGTGCGGATCGCCTTCGTCAAGATTTCCGCGCAGGCCCACGTGCCCGTTGGAGAGCACGAACAGCGACTCGGAGCGGGCGAGGGCGTCGATGTCGAGGCCGTGTTCGGTCAGCGACCAGGCCTCGATGAGGTAGTTCGGTTTGCCGATCACACGGTTCTCCCGGCGGGGACGGCACCCAACGCCTGCCCGCCGAGCAGGTCGGCGAGATCCTTGACGACGATGTCGGCGCCGCTGTGCCGCAGCGCGTCGGCGTGGCCGATCCGGTCCACACCCACCACGTAGCCGAAGGCGCCGGCCCGCCCGGCCTGCACGCCCGCCACGGCGTCCTCGAAGACCGCGGCCGCCTCGGGCTGGACTCCCAGCGCCTGTGCGCCGGCGAGGTAGGTGTCCGGAGCCGGCTTCCCCGCCAGGCCACGTTCCTGCGCGACGAGACCGTCGATCCGTGCGAGCAGCAGCCGCTCGATTCCGGCCGCCCGCACGACTTCGGCGCAGTTGGCGCTGGACGACACGACCGCGCGCGGGACGCCGGCCTCGTCGAGCGCCTGGAGGTATCGCACCGAACCTTCGAAGACCTCGACGCCGTCCCGTTCCATCCGCTGTAGAAGCAGGATGTTCTTCCTGGTCGCGAGGGCGTTGATCGTCAGGCCCGAGGGCGGGTCGCCAGGCACACCCGGCGGCAGGTGGATGCCCCGCGAGTCCAGGAACGCCTGCACGCCGTCGGCTCGCGGCCGCCCGTCGACGTAGTCGGGGTAGTCGGTGCCGATGTCGAAGGGAACGTACGGATCACCGGAGCGTCTGGCCCAGTTCTCCAGGAAGTCGTCGAACATCTCCTTCCAGGCGGCGGCGTGCACGGCAGCGGTGCGGGTCAGCACACCGTCGAGATCGAACAGGCACGCCCTGATGTGATCCGGTAGCCCCAACATCGGTCCCCATCCTGGATCAGCGTCAGCCGGCCTGCCGGCAGGCCGGCAGGGAAGCAGGGAGGCGCCGGCGACGTCCGACGGCGGCGACCTGCGCACGGTTTCGAGGTCGAGGAGCTACTTACCCGATAACTGCACGCGTTCCACCCCACGGCAACAATCCGGCGCTCTGCGGTAGCGTCCGGGACGTGCTGCTGTCAGATCGGGATATCCGTGCCGAGATCACTACCGGCCGTGTGCGGCTCGATCCCTACGACGAGCGGCTGATCCAGCCGTCCAGTGTGGATCTGCGACTGGACCGTGCCTTCCGGGTCTTCCAGAACCACCGCTACACCCACATCGACCCGGCCGTCGAGCAGGAGGATCTCACCGAGCTCATCGCTCCGGAGGGCGACGAGCCGTTCGTGCTGCATCCGGGGGAGTTCGTCCTGGGGTCGACCCTGGAGATCGTGACCTTGCCGGACGACCTGGCCGGGCGTCTCGAAGGCAAGTCGAGCCTGGGGCGCCTGGGGCTGCTGACCCACTCGACCGCGGGCTTCATCGATCCCGGCTTCTCCGGGCACGTGACGCTGGAGCTGTCCAATGTCGCCACGCTGCCCATCAGGCTCTGGCCCGGGATGAAGATCGGCCAGCTCTGCCTCTTCCGGCTGTCGTCGCCGGCCGAGCACGCCTACGGCTCGGCGATCTACGGCTCGCGTTACCAGGGCCAGCGTGGGCCCACCCCGTCCAGGGCCTACCGCGACTTCACTCGGACGACGGTTCCTGAGCTGGCTGAGGTCGCCGAGGTTGCAGAGGTCACAGAGACGCCCGGGTACAACTGATCGTTGGGATCGTCGTGCGGCGTCGAACCCGTACGGAGGGCCGAAATCGTCGCGCTCGCCCTGGTAGGCGACGGTCTGGCAATCCCCAGCGCTGCCTTCGACGAGCCCGATTTCGATGTCACTCGCCCGTGGACGCCCGAAATGGGGCGTTGATTGCACCCGGTTGAAGGAAATCCTGGTGATGCACAGCTGTCGGCACGCTCCACCGAGACCGCCAGCCGGTTGTCCACTTGTCCACAGATCACCCTCGGTCGTGCGGATCCATGGTAAAGGGGACGTACACGGTGCGACCGGGTGGCGCACCCGCGAACCGCATGGCATCACTCTCCCGTGAGGCCGTCCGCGGGTCGGGGGTGTACGGTGGTCCCGTTGCTCTTCTCCTTGGTGCCGCCGGTCACCACCAGGATGGCATCACGGTAATCGCCAACGGCGGTTGTCGGCATAAAGCAGGAACACCACGTGGGTGCGCCGTAGCAGGGGAACGAGGAAAAAACGTGTCCGAAGGTACTGTCAAGTGGTTCAACGCCGAAAAGGGCTTCGGCTTCATCACCGTCGACGGCGGAGGCCCTGACGTCTTCGCCCACTTCTCCTCGATCGTGGGAGACGGCTACAAGTCCCTCGAGGAGGGGCAGCGGGTCTCGTTCACGATCGAGCAGGGCCAGAAGGGTCCGCAGGCTGCTCAGGTGCAGCCCCTCATCTGATCTGTTCGAACTGCGGCCAGCTCGGCCGGGGATCGGCCTCACGGCCTTCCTCCGGGCGAGCCCCATGAGGTCGCGGTAGTCGCGACCGCGGCGGGGTGACAACCGGCCCATCCCCGCCGTCGGTTTGCGGCCTGATCGCTGTGTTGTCGCGTCCCTACCCGGACGCGTCGGCGCGGAGGGCCATCAGCAGACAGAGGGCCACCGGCAGAGACGTTCAGGCCGGGTGGCCCTTTTTCGTGCCCTCTTTTTCATCTCACGGCGTCACTTTTCGTGTCATGGCGTCAGTGGTCCACGTACTTCCCGTCGCAGCTGTAGGTGCGGGTCCTACCGTCACCGTTGTCGTCGACGTAGCTGAGCTTGACGCTCCCGCCGTAGATCCACCCGGCGGTCGTGGTGCCGTCCAGGCGGGCCCACCACCAGACGTTGTCGTAGCTGTTGACGACGCTGCAGTGCAGCCAGACCTTCAGCCCTTTGGCGAGCTTCGAGACGGTGGAACAGGCTGCGTACGGCCCCGTGCGCAGCGGTGCGTCCTCGACGAGCACGGCGTAGCCGTCGCCGTTGTAGCCGTGGCTGGGGCTCGCGGGGCATCCAGGAGCGGTGGTGCTCGCTGTGGCAGGGGGCTTCGACACCGTGGTGGCGGGGTGTGCCGACGGAGAGGTGGTCGGCGTGCCCGACGCGGCGGTGGTCGGGGACGCGCCGGGCGGCTTCTGGGCCGATCCCGGTGCGGCGCTCGGGTCGGCGGCGCCTGGTCCGCCCGGGCCTGCGGCGCCGGGGGTGGTGAGCCCTGGTCCGGGTAGCGCGGCGTCGGGGCCAGCCCCCTTGGGCGCCACGCGACGGGACTGATCATCGTCGGGACCAGGGCCGCCCACCGAGGCGGTCATGGGCGCCGTTGGCGCCGGCTCGTCGGAGCGTGGGAGCAGCACGGCCACGAGTGCGACCGCCGCGATCGCCGTGACCGCCGCGATCGCCGCAAGCAGCCACGGCGGCCGGGCTCCGGGAGGCTTGCCAGGCGGCTGCGGCTGCGACGGGTGGCGGGCGGCTGTTCCCACCGGCGCCTGGACGTATCCGTGCGCGGGAAGGCCTCCCGGGCCCGCAGGGTAGTCGCCGGAGCCCGTCCTGACACCCGGCATCGCACCCGGTGTTGGGGTTGGTATCGCGCCTGGGACATGGGTCGGCGGCTCCACCTGCGGTGTGCGGGGCTCAGGCAGGCGGGCGACGCGGTAGCGAGTGATCTCCGCCGCGACGGTCGGGGGAAGCCAGTCAGTCGTGAGGCCCTGGTGGTCCTGGGCGGTCAGCCGCCCGAGGGGAGCCGCGAACCGGCAGAGCTCGATCAGTTCGGTCGGGGTGGGCCGCGACGCGGGATCCTTTGCCATGCAACGGGACAGGATGTCGCGCAGGTCGTCCGAGCAGCCTGCCCAGTCCGGCTGCTGGTGCTCGATGCGGTGGAACACCGCGGCGTCCACTCCGAACGGCGGGCGGCCGGTCAGCGCGAAGTAGGCGGTGGAGCCCAGGGCGAAGATGTCGCCGGGGCGGTCGAGGGGCCTGCCCTGGACCTGTTCCGGGGCCATGAAGGCCGGGGTCCCGAGCCGGGCGCCGGTCTGGGTCATCGCCGCCGTGGCCGCGTCGATCGCCCGGGCGACCCCGAAGTCGATGACGCGCGGGCCGTCCGGCGCAAGAATGACGTTCCCCGGTTTGAGATCGCGGTGAACCACGCCGACCCGGTGAATGGACTGCAACGCCTCGGCGACGCCGGCAATCAGCATCAGGACGGTCGATTCGGGCAGCACACCGGTCCGGGCTATGGCGACCGCGAGGGAGGGCGCGGGAACATAGGCGGTCGCGATCCACGGGCGAACGGCGTCGACGTCCGCGTCGATGACCGGGACCGTGTACGGGCCCTGCACCCGCTGCGCGATCGCCACCTCCTTCGCGAAACGAGCGCGGAAGTCGGGATCGGTGGCGAACTCCGGCCGCACCACCTTGAGCGCCAGCGGACGTCCGCCAGGGGTGTGTGAAAGGTAGACGGCGCCCATGCCGCCCTCGCCGATGCGGGCCTGGAGCGGGTAGCCGCTGATTTCGTAGGGATCGGTGGCTGCCAGCGGGGCGAACACACCGTCCCAGGACGGGCGCGCAGACCGGGGCCGGTCCATGCCCCGGCCCGGCTCCAGCCCACTGGGCCGGTCAAACGGCTGGCCCGGGTCTGGCCTGGCCGCAGTGGGTGGCGTGCTGCTCATCCTGCCCTCCGGGCGCTGCCGGCGTGCCGCCGCGATGCCACGGTGATTCCGATCATGGGCAACGGAGGCAGACCACCGGTAGATCACCTGATTCGGACGCGTCTCGTGTCCTGGTGTCTCGGTGTCCTGGTGTCGCGGCAAGTCCGTTTTCATCATATTGGCTGACCTGCGGCCCGACCGTCCGGGCCTGCATCGGCTGCGGTGCCCGGCGTGACTGCCCGAATCCTGGGCAGGTTCCAGGCGATGTCACGGATTCGGCCGGCCGCGGTCGGCGGACCACGGACTGCGCAACGCGCGGATGACCGCTGGTGATCTGTGCCCGTGGGGACGGCTCCTGGGGCGTGGGGACGACTCCCGGGTGTGAGGAGGTCATGTATGTGCCATCTGTTCGCGATGAGCGGCGGCGCGGAGCGGATCGAGGCGACCTTCTGGCTGCTCGACGCCCCGGACAACCCCCGCACGCAGACGCGCCGCCCGCCGGACGGCGCCGGCCTCGGGGTCTTCTCCGCGGACGGAACTGCGCAGGTGCACCGGCAGGCGATCCGTTCGCGCGCCGACACGGCGTTCGCGCGGGAGGCGCAGCAGGTGACCTCCAACACGTTCGTCGCGCACGTTCGGCATGCCTCGACGGGGCGGGTCGACGACGCCAACACCCACCCCTTCCTGAAGGACGGCCGGATCTTCGCCCACAACGGGGTGGTCGAGGGCTTGGACAAGCTCGACGCCGAGTTGGGGTCGGCCCGCGCGGGCGTAGCCGGCGACACCGACTCCGAGCGGTACTTCGCCCTGGTGACGCGGGAGATCGCCGCGCGGGACGGAGACGTCGGCGAAGGAATCATCGCCGCGGTGAACTGGATCGCCGAGAACCTGCCCCTGTACTCGATCAACATGGTGCTGGCCACTCCGCGTGAGCTGTGGGCGCTTCGTTACCCGGACACCAACGGCCTGCACGTCCTCCAACGCGCCCCGGGTGGGCGTAACCAGCGTCATCTCGACCACGCGAGCCCTTTCAGCGAGATCCGGGTCCGGTCGGTCGACCTGCGGACGCGGCCCGCCGTGGTGGTGGAGAGCGAGCGGATGGACGAGGACCCGCGGTGGCGCCTCATGGCCAGCGGTGAACTGCTGCATGTGGCTCCCGATCTCTCCATGACCTCTCGGCTGGTGCTCGCCGGACCGCCGGCGCATGCGCTGGATCTCGACGACCTTCGCCCGGAGGCGGCCGCGTCGCAGACCGCCGCGGTGCCCGACATCCAGATTCCCGCCTGAACGTAGCGAGGCGGACGGCGAGGCAGCTGACCGTGGCCTGTGGATAACGTGTGGAAATCATGTGGAGAGCTGTGGACACCTGTGGCGGATGCGATCGCGATACTGGGAGTTCGACGGTATGAAATGCCTGCTGGCAGGGCTTTTGCCGCCCCGCGGAGCCACGCTGCCGCACGCGGGCTTCCTGTGGATGACCTGTTGACAGCCTCAGCTGCTCCCGTCGCGGGCGCTGGGTTGCCGGCCCCGTCGTCGGGGCCGGCGGGGTCATCGGGGTCGGCGCGGCTTGCCGATCGCCCGGTCGGTGACTGGCGCCAGGCCCGATCGGGCCGGTGGGCCGACCACGGGGGAAGGGTGTGAGAAGCGCCCGGTTCAAACCCGCGACCTGCGCTCTTCCCGCCTGAGCCCGCCGGACGGCTGGTTGCTCAGGGGTCACGAGGTCCCCGCCGAGGGTGACGATCGTCCTCTTGGCTGGCTATGGTCGTTACAGGGTCCGTCTCACCCGATCCGCCGTTGTGGCGGCATCTCGACTTCCCGGGCGAAACCCACCACCCCCAATCCGACACGGTTCGCTTCGCCTCCTGCATTTCAAGATCGAAATGGTGGTCCGGCGGTCCGATGATTCGTCACCAACGGGTCGGATGTAACCGATGTCCACCGGCCAATCGGGGTGGCATACCCGTCAGGACCACACCGAGACGTGAGGAGGGCCGCGGCATCGGGTAGGACGACCCGATCGGATCGCGGCGTCGATGACGACGATGTGACCAGCGAGAAGGGATCACAGAAGTGACCATGAATGTCGCCAGGATCGGGCTCTGGATGTCCGCGAGGCAGTGGCCGCATGGCACGGCCGAACGTCGCGACACCGCTCAGGAGCTTGCGGAGCTCGGCTACGACATGGTCTGGCTGGGCGGTGCCACGGCGGACCTTGAGCTTCCGGCGGCGTTGCTGGAGTCCACCGAGCGCCTGTGCGTCGGCACCGGGATCCTGAACATCTGGACCGAGTCGGTGGACCTGCTGGCCGACACCTACGGAATGCTGGAGAAGGCACACCCCGGCCGCCTGCTGCTCGGCGTGGGCGCGGGGCACGCGCGGATGGTCGAGAGCGTGACCGGCCGCCGCTACCGTCGGCCACTGGGCGCCGTGGTCTCCTACCTGGAGGCGCTCGACGCGGTCGGCATCCCGGCGTCGGCGCGGGTGCTGGCGGCGCTGGGCCCACGCATGCTCGGCCTGGCCGCCCGCCGGTCGGCCGGGGCGCATCCCTACCTCGTCACCCCCGAGCACACCCGGATGGCACGGGAGATCCTCGGGCCGGGCGCGCTTCTCGCGCCCGAGCAGAAGATCGTCCTGGAGACGGACCCGGCCCGGGCGCGGGCGATCGGCCGAGCCGCACTGTCGATCTATCTGGAGCTGCCTAACTACACGAACAATCTGCGCAGGCTCGGCTTCACCGACGCGGATCTGGCCGCGGGTGGCAGCGACCATCTGGTCGACGCGCTCATTGCCTGGGGCGACCTGGACAGCATCCGGACCCGGCTGGAGGAGCACTGCGCGGCTGGTGCCGACCAGGTTGCGGTGCAGATCCTCACCGACAACAAGCAACTCCCGCGGGCCCAGTGGCGCATCCTCGCCGCCGGGCTCGATCTGAGGCCACCGGCGGTGGCCGGCGCGGTCAGCGGAATCTGAGCCTGAAAAGACCCCGGCACTGTGTGGCCGGGCCCGTTGGCGATGGTCAGCGAACAGTTCGCGATGGTCAGCGAACAGTTCTTTCTGACGGGCCGGCCGGCGATAACACTTCGCCGGCCGGCCCGATCGGGTATCGGCGCCTACTCGCGCCGGTAGCCGCGCCTGTTCTCACACCCTCGTTGTGATCATGTGACGATCTTGCGCTGACAGGGCGATCACTGCCTGCGAAGGTGGTGTGCCTGCCAGACCGGCTGGTCGTGCGCGCGGCTCCGTACTGTGTCGGGAGCCCGACAGGCCAATTACCCACCGGGTTCACCCCATGGTTGGGAAGTGTCGGCTGGCGATGCAAGTATCGGGGCGGCGACCGACGGCTCCCACGGCCGTCGGCGCTCGCGATCATGACCATGAAGGGAGTGTGATGATCGAGGCACGAGGGCTGACGAAGCGCTACGGGCGCACCGTCGCAGTCAACGCCCTGTCCTTCACCGTGCAACCCGGCCGGGTGACTGGCTTTCTCGGCCCGAACGGCGCGGGCAAATCGACGACGATGCGGATGATTCTCGGGCTTGACCGGCCTTCGGCCGGCGAGGTTCGAATTGGCGGCCGCCGATACACCGAGCTGAAGGAGCCGCTGCGCGAGGTGGGCGCCCTGCTGGAGGCGAAATGGGTGCACCCCAATCGCTCCGCGCGGGCGCACCTGCGCTGGATGGCGGCTTCCAACAGGATTGCGGCGAAGCGCGTCGACGAGGTTCTGGACGCTGTGGGCCTGACCGCGGTCGCGGGGCGTCGCGCGGGCAGTTACTCGCTGGGCATGGCCCAGCGGCTGGGCATCGCTGTCGCCCTGCTGGGCGACCCGGGCGTCCTCCTTTTCGACGAGCCGGTGAACGGGCTCGATCCAGAAGGCATTCTCTGGATCCGTCAGTTCATGCACCGGCTGGCGGACGAAGGCCGAACTGTCTTCGTATCCAGTCACCTTCTCTCCGAGATGGCGCTCACCGCGCAGGACCTCGTCGTCATCGGTCGTGGCCGGCTCATCGCGCAGACCAGCACCAAGAGCTTCATCGAATCGGCCGCCGACTCCTCGGTGCGGGTACGCGGGCCTGAGCTGGCGCGGCTGCACAGCGTCCTGGCCGGCCAGGGGCTGGCCGTCCAGGAGCAGGCGGCCACCGAGGACACTCCGGCGGTGCTGGTCGTGCGTGGAAGCTCCACCGAAGCGGTCGGTGAGCTGGCAGGTGCCGTGGGCCTGGTGCTCCACGAGCTCACCGAGTCGCGTGGCTCGCTGGAGCAGGCCTTCATCCAGATGACTGGCGGCGAGGTCGAATACCAGGCCGGTGGAGGCACCGCGCCAGCTGCCTCGGGAGTCGCCGTGCCAGTCGACGCGCAGGGGGCGTTGGCTCCGCCTGGGCCGGTCTCCGGGGCGCCCGGTTTCCCGCCGCCCGGGGCCGTACCGGCACCCGGTGGCGGGTCCGGCCCGGCTGCCACTCGGGAAACAGCCAGCCGCGGTGGTCAGGAGGGCCCGGCTCAATGACACTCATGACAGTCGAGCGGATCAAGCTCTTCTCCACCCGCTCGCCGTGGTGGTGCATGATCATCACGGTGGCGCTGACCGTCGGCCTGACCGCCATCTTCAGCGCCGCGACAAAGCCGGACGATCTCAGTGACCTCACGCCGTCCGTCACCCAGTTCGCCTACAACTTCGGGCTCGTCGTGATGATGGTGATGGCGGCGCTCACCGTCACCACCGAGTACCGGTTCGGGACGATCAGGTCGACCTTCCTCGCCGTTCCCGGTCGGACGCAGGCTTTGCTGGCGAAGACGGCCGTCGTCGCCGGGCTCGCTGGGGTCGTCGGTGAGATCACCGCGGTGGGCTCGTGGGCCATCGCCAAGGCGATCAGGCCGGACGCGCCGCTGGCACTCGACACCGGCCAGGAGTTCCGCAACGTTTTCGGCGTCGGGCTGATCTACCTGCTCGCGGCGGTCTTCGCGATCGGCCTCGCATTGCTGATCCGGCATACCGCCGGGGCGATCGTGGTCATGCTCGTCTATCTCTTCCTCGCGGAGAGCCTGCTGCCGGCCATACCCCGGATCGGGCCGCACATCCAGGACTGGATGCCCTTCATCGTCGGAAACAACTTCGTCGTCGCGGGCCAGCTCGAGACGGATGACGGGCCGCCGGTCATCGAGGGCCTGCCGTTCGGGCCGTGGGGATCGCTGCTCTACTTCGCCGCGGTCTGCTTCGGTCTGCTGGCTCTCGGCCTCATCAGCGCCAAACGCCGGGACGCCTGACCTACGTCCACATTCGTCCGGTAAACCCGCGCGCCCCGACCGGGTCCCCTGGTCGGGGCGCGCTCCGCGTTTCGGCGGGAGGCGCCCCGCAGCCGGACGCATCGGGCGCCGCCCGCCGGGTAGCGCCTACTACGATGCGACAGCGACGGCGGCGGGTCTGGGCTCGCGATCCGGGGCATTTCGGCGCCACCTCGGCGGCTCGGGTCGCGATTGTCGCGCCCGCCGCGCTCGCACTCACCGTCGGGATCGCCGGTAGCGTGCGAATGAGTCTCTTCGCCTGGTTCGCCGTCATCGCTCTCCTTGAGTTCGTCGAGTTCGAGGGCCCGCGAACAACGCGGCTGCGTGCCTATCTCACGCTCACGGCGGCCGGCGCAGCACTGATCGTCCTCGGGACGCTCTGCTCGCGGTCGATCCTTCTCGCGGTCACCATGACCGCAGTCGTCGCGTTCGTCGTCCTGTTCTCCGGCGTCCTCAACCCCTATGTGGCCGTTGCCGGACGTTCCGCGTTACTCGCCTTCGTTCTGGCGGTGATGACACCGGGGCCACTGCCGGCGATACCGGAGCGACTCGCGGGGTGGGCCATCGGCGCGGTGGGTTCGATCACGGCCGTGATGCTCCTGAGGTCGCGCTGTCCGCCCGACCGGCTGCGGACGAACATCGCGGCGGTCTCCCGCGCCCTGGCCAACGGGGTGGCCTGGCCCGCAGCGGCGGAGTCGGCGGCGCAGACAGCGCGGATCTGGACGGAGCTGCGGCGGCTGCGACGCGAGTTCGCCGCCACGGTCCATCGGCCCACGGGGCTCGGCGGGCGGGCCGCGGCGCTCGGGTACGTCTTCATCGACCTCAACTGGCTGATGCCGTTCGCCCTGCCCTGGCCGGAGCGGGACCGGACAGCAGGTGCCTGCTTCCCCGCCGAGGCCGCTGAGCTGCACGCCGCGGTGGCAGCGACGCTGCAGGCCATCTCCACCCGGATCGAGCCGGCCGAGCCGGCATCGACCGGGCCTGCCGCCGCTGCCGGTGATGACCGGCTTGGCATGGCTCGTCTGGAACGGGCCGAGCGCGCGATCCGCGCCGCGCTTCTGGCCTTCCTGCGCAGCCAGGAGCACCAGGCGCACGACGAGCAGGGTCGGCATGATCACCTGAAACACGAGAATCACGGAGAGGAGTGGCAGGCCAGGGCCCAGACGCGGGGGAGCGCAGGCTTCGGTCCGGTCAGCGCCGAGCTCGCCGCTGCCGAGGCGTTTCGGCTGCGCAGGCTCGCTCGGGGCACCCGTGACCTGGCACTTAACGTCCTGAAGGCGACCGCGTCCACCCGTGGCCTCGGCTCCTTCGAGCGACCCCGGCCCGCGAAGGCCGCCACCGGCCCCAGGCATTCGTGGCGGGAGCGCTCGTGGCGGGAACGAGGCACTGTCGCGACCGACGTCGCCGCCGGGTACGCCAACCCGCGATCGGCCTGGTTCCGCAACAGTGTGCGTCGAGCGCTCGGGCTTTCGCTGGCTGTGCTCATCGCCCAGGCCGTAGGGGTCGACCACGCCTTCTGGGTCGTGCTGGGAACGCTGTCCGTCCTGCGGACCAATGCGCTCGCGACCAACGCGGCGGCAGCGAAGGCACTCGCCGGCACCGTTCTCGGGATCGTCGTGGGCGGCCTGACCGTGGCCATCGCCACCGCCGACGGTCACTGGGCCGCGCTGTGGGCGGTGCTGCCGATCGCGGTATTCCTCGGCAGCTACGCCCGCCGCGTGGCAGGCTTCGCGCTCGGTCAGGCCGGCTTCACGACCGCGGTCCTCCTGCTCTTCAACATCGTCGCACCCGAAGGCTGGCAGGTCGGGATTGTTCGGATCGAGGATGTTCTGATCGGTTTCGCGGTCAGCATCGCGGCAGGCGCGCTGCTGTGGCCGCGAGGCGCGGTCGCGGTGCTGCGGGCTCGGGCCGAATCCGCGTATCTGACCGCGGTGGATTTCCTTGAGACCACGGTGGCGAGGTTGCCCGGCACGCTCGGACCACGCGCGGGGCTGGAGGCCGGGGCTGGTGACGAGCTGGCCTCGGGGGCGGGCGCGTGGCATGAGGCAGGCGCCGAACCTGGGGCAGGCACGGCGCCTGGGGTGGGTACGGCGCCTGGGGTGGGTACGGGGGCCGCGGTGGCAGCGCGGGAATCGGCCGCGGAGGTGGCGGAGGAAGCGCGCCGCGCGATCCGGTCCGGTCGTCTCCTGGACGACGCCATGCGCCATTTCCTCGACGAGGACCCTCCGGAGCGGTTCGACATCGACGCGTTGATGATGATCGCGGCCGGTGCGCAGCGGATGCGCCGCACGGCCCAACTACTGCGGCATGGAGACGTCCGCTGGCCCCCGGACCTGCCCGACTTCGACAGCGCGTCGGCCTTCGGCGCTGCCTTCGCCACGGCGCGCGAAGCGCTCGCCCAGGATCTGGACGGTCTCTGCGACTGGTACCGCCGTTTCGCGGTGGCGCTTGGGGCCGCCTGGCGCCCACCCGACCCCGACCTCGCCCCGGGCGGCGGCGGACCGGCCGGTCTGGCGGTGCTTCATGAGGTGGAGCACCTGCCAGGCCATCCAGAAACACTCGCCGGCATCGCGTTCGCCGCCCGGGCCAGCTACCTCGACATTCTGCGGGGAATCGAGCCCATGCTCACGGCGGCCGCCACAGCACTCGAACGAAGGTCCGACGGTGGCGCTGACGACGACGTGGATCGTCTGTGGTCCTCTGCCGAGGATGCCGCGGACAGGGATCCGTCCAGGGGTGTCGCTGGGAGTGTGGGCAATGTGGGCAGGGTGGGACGGACTCTGGCGGAGGATCATCAGGGCCCGAAACCCCACAGGTCACGGTCTGCCTCGGTGCGCTCACGGGCCTTCATCCGGGCCTCGTAGACGTGCCGGTGCCCATCGGTGAGCTGGCCACGGACCCGCTCCTCGGCGGTAACAAAAGGGCGATAGTACAGATCGTCGTATTCTTCGACGATCTGGAAGGTCCACCGGCCGTCCAGGACGTTGCGGCCGTACAGCTCGCGGCGGACCTCGCCTGCGACCTGCTCGTGCCCGGCCTCCCGCAGTGCGTCCAGCGCCTCACCGAGAATGATGTCGGCCCGCCCCGAAAGCTGGTGGAACGAGTAGAGCGCCCCCCGGGCCCGTTCCACCCACTCGAGTGCCTCACTCAGCCGCCCGGTGGCGTTGACCGTCGCCTCGTCGAGATGCGGGACGGTCCGGTCATCCGGGGCCGAGCCCGCCCCGTCGGTGACCGTGGTCAGCGGCGTGTTCACCTGGCCTGTCAGCCGGGTGACGTGATCTGGCCGACTCGAGGGTTTCTGATCATGTGTTCTGGTCACAGTCTCGACCTGCCCTGATCGCCGTCGACACAACCCATCGGCGGAGCCGCATGATCGCAGGGCAGGTTCCCCAGATCAGATGCTCGTCAGAGCACCAGATCAGTCCGCATCGATCCCCTCGGCGACAGCCCGACCCTCCAGCGTCGTCGGCCCATCGACTGGTGCGGCCACAACGCCGGGAGGTGATCGCGAACGGCTCGATCGAACGGGCCCTCGGCACACCCGACGCCGGAGCTGCGATACTCGACCATGACCACCCGGCCGGCGACGGTCCGGACGGTCGTGCGGAACAGGCGCGGAACGGCCCTACGGACGATCGGGGCCAACCGGGTCGAAGCCGCAGGTCAGGAGGGCTCGCCTAGTGGCCGATGGCGGCGGTCTTGAAAACCGCTAAGGGGAGTGATCCTCTTCGTGGGTTCGAATCCCACGCCCTCCGCTCTGTGATGTCTCGGGACATCGGAGGCAGCCGAACCCACGATGCGCGGGTTCGGCTGTCGCCCGGGTCCCGCCCGGGACAGTGCGCGTGACCTCGAACCCCCGTCGAATCACCGCTGTCGAAGTGCTCAACCAGCCACAGGTCGCGTCACGACGTCCGGCCCCACCGCCGCCGAGCCCCCGGCGAGTGCCTGTCTCAGACAGTCACGGACGCGTCCGCGCAGCCAGCGGTGCTGGCCGTCCGCGTCGTGACGGGGATGCCATGCCTGGGACAGCAGCAGCGGTGGGAGCCGCAGGTCGAGGTCGAGCGGGACGAGGCCCAGTACGTCCAGCTGAGCCCGGCCGAGCCGGATCGGTGCGATCGAGACGAGATCGCTGTTCGCCACCAGCACCAGGGCCGCGGCGTGGGTCGGTACGGCTGCGGCGACCTCGCGACGTAGGCCGTGGGCGGCAAGCATCTCGTCCATCGGGCCGCTTAGTCTGCCCCGGCGGGAAGCGGTCACATGCCGGGCGGCTGCCAGCCGGGCGAGTGTGACGGGTCCTGTGGTCAGTGGATGGCCGGCGCGCACCACGGCGATTGCCCGCTCCTCCCCGACGGCCTCGGTGATGATCTCTGGGGCTGTCGAGTCGATCTCGCCGATCTCCAGGTCGGCCGTGCCGTCCCGGAGCGGGTCGGACCGCATGTCCGGCTCGGGGAGGAAGCGGAGGCGGACACCGGGTGCCTCGGTTCCGAGCCGGTCGAGGAGATCGACCCCGATCGCGGTGATGAGCAGGTCGCTGCTGAGGATCGTGAACGTCCGAGTCAGCGTCGCCGGGTCGCTCGGCTGGGCCGGTGCGAAGACCGCCTGGGCGCGCAGAACCAGGTCGTGCACTTCGGCGCGCATGGCGAGTGCCCGGGGTGTCGGCACCATGCTGTGACCGGCCCGAACCAGGACGGGGTCGTCGACCGTGCGGCGGATCCGCCCGAGCGTGCGGCTCATCGCGGACTCGGTCAGGTGCAGCCGGCGGGCCGCCGCGCTGACGCTGAGCTCTTCCAGTAGTGCGTCCAGGGCAACCAGCAGGTTGAGGTCGACACCGGACAGGTCGGATTGACTCTGGTGCACTAATTAACTGTACAAGTTGCATTTGAAGTCAGATCGTCTTCTTTCTACAGTTGTGGTGAGCGTTCGAAGGCAGGCCCGCGGCCTTGCCCAGGCCGGCCCGCGGAGCCGCTCGGCCCACCGGCCCACCGGCCCGCGCAGATCGGTGGCTTGCGGCCCGCCCAGCTGCTTCGCGGCCTGGCTCTTCCGAGCGCGGATCCCCTGCCTGCCACCTGAAAGAGAAGGACGGTCCTCGTGCCCTCGTCATCGCTGCTCGCCCCGCCCACCGCGAACGTCATCGACCGCCTGTTCGGTGCCTCGGAAAAGGACGACGCGGCCTTCGCTGCGTTCCGGGCGGCGCATGCCGGCTTCGTCCCGCGGGAACTGCCCGCCGCCAGGCTCGCCGAGCTCACCGGTGACATCTACATGCCGGTGTCCCGGGAGACCGGGGTCTTCCTCTACCAACTCGTCCGTGCTGTGCGGCCCAGGCTGGTCGTCGAGTTCGGCACCTCTTTCGGGATCGCTGCGGTCCACCTGGCCGCCGCCGTCTGCGACAACGGGGCCGGACGGGTCGTCAGCACCGAACTGTCGCCGAGCAAGGTCGCCGCAGCCCGCGCCAATCTCGCCGAGGCGGGGCTGAGTGATGTGGCGGAGGTCTGGCCCGGTGACGCCCTGGAGACACTCGCCGCCCTGCCGGGCCAGGTCGACTTCCTGCTGCTGGACGGCTGGAACCACCTCTACCTGCCGGTTCTGCGCCTGATCGAGCCCGGACTGTCGACAGGAGCGGTGGTCGTCGCCGACGACACGGTGCTGTTCGCCGACGACACCGCGGACTATCTCGCCTACGTTCGCGACCCAGCACACGGCTACATCTCCAGCCCGCTGCCGATTGATGATGGCCTGGAGCTCTCCACCCGGCTCTGAACCGCGACGCGGTGGCTGGTCTCAGCGCCACCGGGCCACTCGCCGGCGTGCTCCCGGACTCCGCCAGGCCGTGACGGGCTCGGCTCGGCGACGGCTGCCGGTGTCGGTACAAATCAAGGTGTATGGGCGGATGGCCGCACTTCAAGTCGGTGATCTTTGGCGCTGGAGCTCGTTCTTCCGTGCTGTGCCGCCATCCATAAACCCGGTTTCCGTTCACCCGTTGACGCTAATCCCTCGCAGGAACTCTCGTCCGCCGCGATTAACCCACCGTTCGGGGCCCGACCTGGCTGACAATAGAGCGTGAACGCCACCGATGTTCCTGCTCACTCTTTTGTCGGATTATGGTAGGATCGGCGCTTGAGATTTGTCGCCACGAACGGCTCAGCTCGGACCCTGTCGCCGGCCCGGTAATGCAGTCGCTCCAGCGTATTCTCTTATTTCACAGCGACCACTGGCAGATCGTTCGTCGCAACTACACGGGCTGCCTTGAAGTATTAGGCCAGGAATCCGGGTAGGGATGCGGCGGAGTGGCGCACCGGGAGGATGTCCAGCGTCCCGGTTCGCTGTAGCGGCTGATTGCTCTTGCTGAGTGGTATCGCCGCGTGGGGGTGGCCACCTTCCTCCGTCTGAGAAGCGGAAGCGAGCAAGGGGGTTATCGATGAAGCTCGACAAGAAGCGCGTTTGCGGAATGCTGGTTTCGGTGCCCGCGGCTGCGGTGCTGATGTTTGCTGCGCCGGCGAATGCGGCTGCTCAGGGTGGGTCGACTGGTTCCTTCGGGGGCGGTGGCGCTCAGGGTGGGTC